>NZ_QFGB01000031.1:0-49090 GCF_004369245.1 Pelotomaculum sp. FP
GGATTGATAATCAGGTTGACACCCTGGCGCTCAATTTGCCCACTGGCATCCAAACTGATTATTGCCGCAGTGTCAAAAGTTTGTTTCATCAGAACCGCAATCCTCATATTATTCCTCCTTTGACATAGCTCGAAAAAAGTGATTCCTATCACAATCATTTTCAAACACCTATTCCAATTCCAGGAGCCCAGCATAACAAGACAGGGCGTAAACAAGGAATTTTCTTCCACGCTTACACCTTTTTAGACTGAACGATATTGATTTATTTAAATGGTTCAAATGCTTACTCATCGATACCTATTTTTCGTATAACATCCTGTAAAATTTTTTCTTCTGCTCCGCGTAAATAAATTAGATTTTTAATAATGATTCTTTTCTTATTTTTGAGATCTTCCTCAGATGTATAGATTTCTTTCATTCCTTGTATGTTTGCTCTAACTTTCGCAAGCCTTTTTTTTAAACAGCTGTTTATTTCGCCTGGAGACAGCAAATTGCAGGCTTCAAGCCCAACATTAAGATCCAGGTAATACCATTCGAGATTAGAAAGCAGTCTTTTCGAAACTTCAACCAAAGCCGCCCGGCCGGAATCTGTAATATAATACCTTTTCCTTTCAGGCATTTTACCCTCTTTTTCATTTTTTGAGCAAACCAAGCCTTTTTCTTCTAACTTTATTAACACCCTATAGATAGAGGCCACACCGATCCTGACCCATCTCTTCATTTCCCGCAATTCAATAGCCTTATCAATTTCATAGGCGTAGGATGGTTTTTCATTTACAATATGGAGAAGAATAACCTCTATATTCGATAATAATTGCTCCATTGTCCATACGCCCTATAATATTATTAACTACCTATTTAAGACATTTTATTGTGATTTTTTTACCTTATTATGAAATGCGTTAAACCATGACATTTCATTATATATATAAATTGTAATGCAAACAATTCATATAATCTATTAGCTCTTCTGACAAACCTTACACATAAAGATACTTTGTTTTTGTTAACTTCATACAAAAAGGCCCGGCTGCCAGATTTTCGGACAACCGGACCTTTTAATTATTTGTAAGTTAGACCTTCCAGAGAAGATCTCCCTGATACCTGTAGAGCTTAATAGCCAGCTGAAGCTCCAGCTTTGTATCATTGTCCGCCAAGTCAAGACCGGATACTTTTTCAGCCTTTTCCAGGCGGTACCTCAAAGTGTTGGGATGAATGAATAACTCCCTCGCCGCACTTTGGATACAGCAATTGTGCTTTAGATAACACTCCAGGCTCTCAATCAGGTTGATATTATGGGCGATACTATAATCGTGCAGTTTTCCCAAAATAAGACGCACAAATACCGGCAAGGTTTGCTCATTTACCGGATGCAGCAGGACTCCCATCAACCTCAAAGAATGATAGTAAATTACGCCTTCTTCGCTCCCTTGTTTGGGCCCCGTAAAAGAGAGAGCCTGGCAGGCTTCGTTATAAGCGACCTTATAATCCCGTGGCTTAAAGCACTGGCGTCCAACACCTATCTTAACCTTACAGCCGGAAAAAATCATCTTCAGGCCCTCAAATATCACCTGAAGGGATTCATTCACTACCGTTGATTCCAACGTGTAGCCTTCCGATGGTTGGACCAGCAGCACCGCCTGCTCATCATTAATGGCGATGGCGCTGGCATTTATATAAAGGTCGCTGATTATGCTGCGTAAGACCTCTTCTATTTGCCATTTCCCCGGCGCCTCCTTAATTTGCACAACCGCAAAAACAGCTTCCCGGGACAGATCAAAACCAAGGACCTGTTTTTCTCCATGAATTTTACTTGCTTCATCTTTATCCGATATAAGGCCAAGGACCAAACTTTTCATAATTCTATCTTCCAGTTCCACTTGCGCATAGCGGCAGGTTTCCATAACCGCCAGGCTGTGCAGCGCTGCTCTGGCAATTCTCATCTGTTCCCAGTTTAAATCTTTTTTAAAAATGTTTAAGTATTTCTTGATTTTATTTTTAATTACCACAGGAAACACCAGTCTGGCTGAAGTTATCCCGTACTCCGGCAACTCTGGAATCACCACAGGCCGGAGAGTATTTTGCAGCATGCGTACATATTCAATTATCCTTGGGTCCAAATACTGGGGCTTCCAATATTTAATTCCGTTTTTCTTCTGTTTTTTGGAAAAGGTGGAGGTATTAAAAAAAGAACGCGCTTGCACAAAGAAGAATTCATCCTCAATAAGGACACTTACCTCAAGCTTCTGTGCCAGTAAATCGGCAATCCCCTTGTAACCACCGCCGTGAATTATTATTTGCAAAAACTCGTCGTAAAGTGAATCCACATCAACGTCGTCAGCCTGAAGTAAATCTCTAGCCATCAACATATGCTTACCCCCCAACGTTAATCATGTGAGAAAAACAAAGGTTACAGCCTTAAGTCACATGGTCTAAACCCAATTGATACCATACTATGGGGTTTCACTTCTGAAGTCTTCAACTTGGACGAGTATTAGTGAAGAACACTTCCGCATCCATTCTATAAAATATTTTTATTTATAGGACTGGCTCGGGAAGTTTTCAATTCACAATATTTGGACGGGATAACATCTATCCACAATGAACTATTATTGTGTTTAATAATTACTGAATTTATTACATTATATAGTAGTCCGAACAAAAAATAAATAGTATCCATAAATAATTTCAATATAGTATATAGTACTATAAAGTATAGTACTATTACCAATTAATTTGCTATATAAAGTTAAACAAACAATATCCATTAGAGTTCATTTTAAAAAAACAATAATACAAATTAATACTTAAATATCTTTAATCCATTTAAAATAATTTTCAACTAATAAGGTTCGACATAATTCCCGAAGGTAATTGGGGTGTGATTGTCAAACAATGAAGCTTGCTTGACTTTGGGTATTTACTCCAATGGCGGAATGGAGGTTAAAGAATGAGAGATGAAAACAAGCCAAAAGCACAACTTATCAACGAACTGGTCGAAATGCGCCGGCATATTATAGAAACGGGAACCAAGCTCAAGCAAACAGAGTCATTGTTATATGATTGCCAGGAAAAAATAAAGTATTTTAATTCCTTTATGACTGCTGTTTCAGATCGCAAGCCTGCGGAGGACAAGCTGCGCGCCGCCCACCAGCGGCTTCTTGATATAATCGAATTTCTCCCCGACGCGACATTTGTCATCGATCAGGATAAAAAAGTTATCGCCTGGAACAAAGCTATAGAAGAGATGACCGGCATGCCCAAGGAAGATATTATAGGCAGGGGCGATTATGCCTATGGAGCGGCCTTTCACGGAAAACCAATTCCTTTACTAATTGATTTTATTGATTCAGACCAGCAGGTAACCGAAGGACCTTTTTATTCTGTCGAAAGAAAAGAAGACACACTGTTCGCACAGCTGTTTTTACAGACTGTTTTTGAAGGTAAAGGCGCCCACCTGTGGCTAAAAGCCTCTCCGCTTTATGACAGCCACGGCAACCTGGTTGGAGCAATAGAATCCATTCGCGATATCACCAACCTGAAACATATAGAAGATGAGTTAAGGAAGCATCGTGACTACCTCGAGGAACTGGTTAAAGAACGCACCGCTGATTTGAGAGAGGCCAATCAACAACTACAGGTGGAAGTAGCTGAAAGAAGGCAGGCGGAAGAAGCCTTGCGCTCAGCACAGCAACAACTTATGGATATAATTGATTTTCTTCCTGACCCCACCTTTGTTGTAGACCGTGACAAGAAGGTAATCGCCTGGAACCGTGCCATTGCGGAAATGACAGGCGTGCCAAAAGAAGCTGTTATGGGAAAAGGTGAATACGCTTACGCTGTACCTTTTTACGGAAACCCGCAACCAATCCTGATTGATCTCATTTTTTCGAATGACCGGGAAATTGAAAAAAAATATATGTATATCGATAGACAGGACAATAAAATATTTGCCGAAAAATACTCCCGTTTTCCCTTTAGCGGCATTGAATCCATCATGTGGGGCGTTGCGGCGCCGCTATTTGATAAACATGGCAGTCTCGTAGGAGCTGTCGAATCAATACGGGATATTACCAAGCATAAACAGGCGGAGTCAGCGCTGAAGGCCGAGAGGCAAAGGCTTTATTACGTACTGGACAGGCTGCCCGCCTTTGTTTGTCTGATCACAAAAGACTATTCGATATCTTTTGCCAACCTTTACTTCCGCGAGCGTTTTGGCGACTCCATAGGAAAACCTTGTTATGAAGTCTATCGAAAACAAAATAAACCTTGTTCACACTGCCCGACACTAAGTGTGCTTAAAACTAAAACCACCGTGGAATGGGAGTGGACCAGTTTAGACGGCAGGGTGTACCAGGTTTATGACTATCCCTACAATGATATGGACGGCTCCAGGCTGGCGCTGGAATTAATGGTTGACATTACCGAAAGCAAACAAATAAAAGAAGACCTGGAAATGAGTGAAGCCCGCTATCGCGCCATAGTTGAAGACCAAACCGAGTTTATCTGCCGTCACCTGCCGGGGGGAACTATAACCTTTGTTAACGAAGCTTACTGTCGCTACTTCGGCATAAAACGAGAGGAACTGCTAGGAAGCAATCTTAGGACATCTATTGGTGTAAATGCCATGAAACAACTTGAAGAACATTTTTCAACCATTAATACCAAAAACCCTGTTGCAACTATTGAACTGAATGTTTTAATGTCCTGGGGTGAAAATCGCTGGCAGCACTGGACCAACCGGGGGATATTTAACGAACAGGGCCATCTGGTTGAGTTCCAATCCGTAGGGCATGATATAACCAAGCGTAAGCTGGCGGAACAAGCATTACAGGAGTCAGAAACAAAATACCGGACCCTGGTAGAGCGAATTCCCGCGATTACATATATCACCCGGCTTGATAAAACCAGCACCACTATATACGTAAGCCCTCAAATAGAAAGAATACTTGGTTTTACTCAGGCAGATTTTGAGGCCGAACCGGATACCTGGCATAAACAACTGCACCCGGATGACCGGGAGCGGGTCTTGGCTGAGCTGTCCCTTTTCCATGTAAACAATAAGCCTTTTCAATCAGAATATCGAATGGTTGCCCATGACGGCAGTGTTTTATGGATGAAAGATGAAGCCAATATAACCCGGGACTCTGATGGCTGCCCCCTCTATGTGCAGGGCATTATGTTTGACATTACTCAACAAAAGCAAGTGGAGGAAGCCCTGCGCACATCGGAAGAACGTTTTAACAAAGCCTTTAATGCCAGCCCTGTTCTTCAGGCAATCATATCCTTGTCCAGAAAATGTTTCATTGACGCAAATGAAAGCTGGTTGAGGACAATGGGTTTTAAGCGTGAAGAGCTGTTGAACCATACCATTTACGAAAGGTACATAAATGAAAACATAGCGCTATATGAAAATATTATTAAATCCAGTGACCAGTGGCCAATACATAATATGGAATTCGTATTTCACACGAAAACCGGTGAGAAGAGAGCCGGCCTCTTTTCAGGAGACGAAATATATCTCGGTGGTGAAAGGTGTTTTCTTGCTGTGATCAGGGACATCACAGAAAAAATGCAGTTTGAAAAGGAAATGGCACGTCTCGACAGGCTGGACCTGGTAGGAGAAATGGCGGCGGGTATCGGCCATGAAATAAGAAACCCGATGACAAGTGTACGTGGTTTTTTACAAATATTTTGCACAAGAAAAGAGTTTGCCCCATATAAGGAACATCTGAACCTTATGATAGAAGAACTGGACCGGGCCAATACAATTATTACAGAGTTTCTTTCCCTCGCAAAAAACAAAGCGGTTGTGCAAAAGGCCCAAAACCTTAACAATATCGTACAGGCTTTATCTCCATTAATTATGGCTGACGGCATGGTTGCTGATAAACACATTGAATTTGAACTAAATGCTATACCGGAAATAGCCCTGGACGACAAAGAGATCCGCCAGCTAATCCTCAACCTGGTACGCAATGGTTTCGAGGCCATGTCCCCCGGTCAGAAAATGAAAATAAAAACATTCCAAGACGAAAACGTCATAGTCCTGGCAGTGCGGGACCCGGGAAAAGGTATTGAACCCGCCGTCCTCGAAAAATTGGGAACCCCCTTCTTCACTACTAAAGACAATGGAACCGGCCTGGGGTTGGCAATGTGTTACAGTATTGCCGCCAGACACAATGCTACCATCCAAGTAGAGACCGGGCCTACCGGGACCACTTTCTCGGTAAGGTTTAAGATGTGAATATTTATATAGGAAAAAGGAACTTAACATATCCAATAGAAATATATAAAAGCTGAACTTGCAACCCAAGTTAGAGAGGTGGCGATAGTCATTGGTACTTGCAAAAGAAACCTTGGAACACATTGCAACCGCGCAACAATTAAAAAGCGATCTAGTAAATTATTATAAAAAAAGAGAGCAAAAGTATAAACCGATTATCCTGACCAGATACGCAAAAAACCATGCGCTCCGTGAAGACATCATGGCAAACGGCATCGACTGGCTGATCCATTGCTTCCGCTTCCAAAAAGGCGATACACTGATCGACCGCTTTATAAAAAAACACCGGGCATTATCCGGGCTGGAAATTCAAATCCTTGAGCGCTGGAAAGACTCATTTGAAGGCATCTTTGAAGTGAAAGCTCTGGAAGCTGATTCGGTAAGGCTATTTAACCTGGTTGATCAGCAGGAATATACCGCGGCCTCCATAACGGGTCCGGAGACACTGGAGCGTTTAAAACCCGGCGGCCTGGTTATGTCGAGGCTTATTCCATTAGATGATATATATTTATTCAGCGGAAATATGTACCTTTTGCCTCCCGGCGATAAAAAGGCCCTGCAGGACCTGGCTGCGAAAATAGCGCAGTCCAATTCATCCGCGAAATATGATCAGGCCTGGGAAATACAAAGGAAATACAGAGATAGTTTCATCTCTTATTTCGGTGACGATTTAATCACACTTCCCGGCCACAAATTGGACGAAGCATTTGACAATTTCAACCACTATCATATTGAGAAAACCCTGCACAACATGCCGGAGGAGAAAAAGAGCGAGTATCCGGCTGCGGCGCCGAAGATGGAATTTCCTGAAGCCCTTACTCGTAATGACAACGTTGGCTTAATTTTTGACGAGAGGGAAGGCCTGAACTTTTATCCCGGCTTTGAGTCGTTTATGGCGCCTTTTAAAAATCCGCGTCTATTGGAGGATGAAGAGCACAGGGAAGTGATTACGGGCTACCTTGAGAGTGACAGCATCTCCACATTGCCGTTCCGTAAAATGGTTGAAAGATACCCGGAGAGTTCCCGGCAGGCTTTTGCAGCTTTGTTTGCTAAACCAAACTGGGATAATGACAAGGATTTTCATGAATTAATGGAAAAGCACAAGGGAGCTTTCTTGAAGAAAAAATGGGAGCCCGCCACACTGCCTTTCAATATGATATAACAGGGGTCTTAGAGACAAGATATATGCTTATAACGAAAACAAGGCGATGTGATCGCCTCGTAAGATTAACCGGTATTTTCCATTATCCAGGTTGTCAGCGGTTTAGACTTCACCCCTGATCATACCTTCAATGCGGTCGGCAAAAGGTTTTTGCTTTTCTATGGGGAGATCATTAACCAGTGTGATTAACTCCATCCACCTGTCTATCTCTTCTTTGTCCATTGCGCAGCTACCCCGTTTCCTTTATTAGTCGGCCGGCCGGCAAGACTATTTCAATGAAGCGCTTAGCAGCGCGCGACTTACCGGCCCACCAGACCTATTGTTCCTTCCTTTCAAAAATATATGTCTAACCATACCTGAGGCTCGCAAAAATCGAGTGGAACTATTGATATTGCACAAAATGACTAATTAAAGCATATATTAGCAAATAAAAAGGTGGTTAAAGCTATGGGCCAAAGGTTAAAAACCGAGGGAGCCTTGACTGGATTACCAGGCAATGACGCTTTTGTCCTTTTTTTAATATTTATTCTGCTGCTTCTGGCGGTAAGATAAGTGGACTGCGTTTGTCCTCATCAACAAGAGCTTTTTCAATTAACCCTGCATAGACAAACTTGGCGTTTATTTTTATAATGATAATGTGGCGCCGGCCGGCGCGAAATTATCATATAAAGGATGATCGTCATGTCTGACCTCGATGAAACGATTAGGGTAAACAACCAAAGAATTATTGAGGAATGGATTGCAGCGCTTCATAGCCTGATTAGCCAGGTTAAGCAGTGGGTTTCGTCATATCCCCAAAAGGATAGCTTCAGTGCTGTTGATTTGATGGTCAATAAATCTGAAGAACCTGTTGGAGAGTACCAGGCCCCGATGCTCATACTTACCACAGACCAAACCCCTATAGAAATCATTCCCGTGGGCAGGTTTGCCATAGGGTCAATAGGCCGTGTAGACATTACCAACCACAAGCGTTCTTTCACCCTGCTGTATTCCAGAAGCAAAGGCTGGTTGTTTTTCGATCAGAGGAAGCCTCTCACAGAAGAATTATTCAAGCAAATGCTTGACGCGCTGTATGTGACAGGCGACCCTATGCCTAAACTGCATTAACCTTGAGTTACACACTATATAAGTAAACATACAAAAGGAGCTTAAAGCTCCTTTTTGTTTAAATTTTAATTGTAGGTGCAAATTCATTCGGACAAATGCAACATTGGCTGCCACAAGTTCGGCGCTGGCGCGCCGTGTGCGATTGAAATGGCGCCTACATTCGCAATATAATAATGGAAAGGATCCATAAGGAGGCGTTGGCATAGTGAAAAAACTTGGTGTCAAGGGTAAAGCCTGGCTGAAAGGATTCCATCTTTTCTTCTGTTGCGCCTGGATAGGTACGGGGATCTCCATGCTGGTCCTGACCATGGTCAAAGGCTATATTCCAAATGGAGATGAGCTTTATGCCGTTAACGCTTGTGTCAAACTCCTCGATGACTTCATCATCATCCCGGCCGCTTTAGGCTCCCTGATTACCGGGCTTTTATTTTCCCTTTTTACCAACTGGGGATTCTTCAAGTTTAATTGGGTTATCTTCAAGTGGGTTGCCACCGTGGCCCAAATCCTTTTCGGCACATTTTGGCTGGGACCGTGGACCAACGGCGCCACCGCCATTGCGAATGCCGAACGCGCCCAGTCACTCTACAATGCTCAGTATTTGTATTTCCGGGAAATGAACAACTACTTCGGCAGCATTCAGGTACTGCTGCTGATTATAGTGGTTTTTATTTCGGTCCTCAAGCCCTGGGGAAAAAGGGCTTAAAGGCCTTCGAATACCGCAGCGATAAGTCACAAGGCTTTCAATTTAAAGTAGCCTTCTCCACCCTGACCAGGTGTTTGTACATGGCCCGCCTGGCATCCCTGTCACGTCCTGCCCTGATTGCCTCAAAAATAGCGTGGTGATCTTTGAGCAGCTGTTGTGGCATGCCAGGCGTACGGTAAAGCTCTTCCCGGGCTGCCTGCAGGACCCTGCACCTGGTATCGGCAATTGAGTCCATGAACCTTAACAGCAAGGAATTGTGGGCGGCCTCCGCCACCACATAGTGAAAATTCCAGTCCGCCTGCTGTCCCAAATCACCTGTTAGAAGGGCCTCAGACATCTCCTTGAGGGTCGCCTCCATTTTTACCAGGTCCTCTTTACTATGCCGCAGCGAGGCCAGGCCGGCAGCCTCAACTTCCAGTATCTTCCTCAGCTCCAGCAGTTCGCGTGAGGTGTACTTCTGGGTCATCAAGGTAAGCGCCAGCGCTTCCGCCAGCGAATGGGTGCTGATCTCCCTGATAAAAGTCCCGCCGCCCTGCCTTATTTCGATAATTCCCAACGCCTCCAGGGCCCGAAAGGCCTCCCTTACGGCCGAACGTCCAACCTGAAGTTGTTCAGCCATTTCCCTTTCGGACATGAGCTTATCCCCTGGCCTTAAGGTTCCATCGGTGACCAGCTTTTTTACCTGGTAGATTATTTCCTCGTATATTTTCTTGGTCTTAATTGGCTTTAACTCCACAGGCATAACCTTGGTCCCTCCTATAGTTATCCAGCCGCTATGCAAAACTAGCATCAAGCCTACGGGCCAGAGCTGACCATTCCTTTTGGACCGGACAGGCCAGCCTGGCATCTTAGCTGGTGAGCTATTGGGCAGTACCGCGGAACAGCATTTCTATAAATTATTTACAATATGCTCCCAGTTACAGTGGGTAACAATATTCTCCAGCGCGACTCCGATGCTGGTCTTGTCGGTTGGCTGGATATGCCGGCTTACCTGGCCCATTTTCTCGACGGTGGTATATGTGTCATAGTGGACCAGAATAATGGGGACCCCCATTTCCTCAGCCCTGGCAATAACCTTAACGTCGGGGTACAATCCACCTGTAAGGATTAAAACGGATGTACTGGTCTCAAGAGCTGCCAGAGCCAAATCAGCCCGGTCGCCGCCCAGGATAACGGCCTTGTTGGCGGCTCTCCTGAGATAGGTCAGGGCGCTGGCCATGGTCATGCCGCCGATAACCATATCCTCCACATGAAGGTCAAGCCGTTCGTGTCCGGTTAAAATTTCACCGCCCAGCATATCGAAGTATTCGCCAACCGTGGGTGAGGCAATTTCCGGTCTGGTGGGGATTACCCCCAGGGTCTTGTAGCCGGCCTGTTCCAGGATGGGGCTGTATACGCCTCCTGTTTTGGCGTAAAGCGGCCTTGGTACATTGCTGAAGATGGTGCCCATAATGGGGACTTCCGCCAGGGCCAGGTGCTTATTCATAAAGATGGCGTTGTCAAGGCTGTAATCGTTTTCAATTTTAAGCACCATGAGGGCTTTAGAACCAAATTTTTTGGCCAGGCTGACGCTGTCCAGCCCGTAACTTGCCAAAATGTCAATAGACAGCGCCCCATCGATAATAACAATATCTGAAAAGCTTGCTATCTCATCATAAGCATCCATAATGACCGCCAGGCCATCTTTTAAAGAGGCCTGCGCGCTCAGGTAAAAGGGGCTCGCGGTAATGGGGGCGATTTTTTCCAGGGAGATATTCAAGTGTAGTACTTCCTTCATAAGAACAGAATCCAGGTCGACTTTCCCGGTCATGTTGCGCCCGTTGGCTACCGGTTTAAAATATCCCACCCTGTAGCCTTCCTGCTGCAGCTTCTGCGCCAGGCCCAGCGCAACCACCGTTTTACCGCTGCCCGGTGTGCCCATAATATATAGACTTTTCATTCTATCACCTCAAGAAATCGTTATTTTAATATCCAGGGCTGAAACACCATTCTCATAAGCAAACACAGGGTTGATGTCCATCTCGGTGATTTCGGGAAAATCTGTGACCAGCCTGGCTGCCCGCTTAACTACATCCACCACTGCCGCCATGTCCCGCGGGGCCTCTCCACGGTAGCCCTTCAGGAGGGTATAGGCTTTGGTTTCTGAGAGCATTGCGCCAACTACTTTCTCATCGTTCAGGCTGGACGCCAGGCGGAAAGATACATCCTTTAAGAGGTTGACGTGGATCCCGCCCAATCCGAAAGCAACCAGGGGGCCGAACTGCACATCCTTGGTCATGCCGATAATCAGCTCTGTTCCCTTGGGCATCATTTTTTGCACCTCAATACCATGCACAACGACCTTGGGCAGGTAGCGGTGCACACTCTCCATAATCATCAGATAGGCCTTTTGGACTTCCTCAGGGGAGTTTATTCCCACTTTCACCCCGCCCACGTCGGATTTGTGCAGAATTTTGGGCGAAGCCACCTTGAGCACCACGGGATATCCCATCTCATTGGCAGCGGCCACCGCCTCATCGGCAGTGGTAGTCAGGACGATAGGGGCGACCGGAATACCGTAAGCCTCGGCTACCGCGGACGCCTCGCTGCTCAGCAGGTTCAGGCGACGTTCCCTGGTTACGTCATAAAAAATGGCCTTGACCGTCTTTTGGTCGACTTCCAATTGGTCGCGCGCTTGCTTGCTGTCCACCGTGTCTAGGTACCGTTTATATTTATTCAGGCCGTTTATGCATAAAATGGCTGGTTCAGGGAAGGTGAAGCAAGGGATCCCGTTTTCAGCCAGAATGCCCGCGCCTTCGGCAAGAAGAGGTCCTCCCATGTAGGCCGCGAAGACTGGCTTATCCGGATGTGCGTCCCTGGCCTCCACGATGCTCCTTGAAGTTTCGACCGGTTCGGTAACGGCGGTCGGGCACATCAGGACCAGGACACTGTCGACATTGGGGTCATCCAGCACCTTGTTCAGGGCATACTGGTAACGGTCGGTCCTGGCGTCTCCCAGAACATCAACAGGGTTATAGATGTTGGCTTCTTTGGGCAGGTTGGTACGGAATTCATCAAGGGTACCCTTGTCGAAGCGGGCCATTTTGAGCCCCATGTCCTCTACATTGTCTGTAGCGATAATCCCCGGTCCCCCGGAATTGGTGACGATAGCCACCCTGTCTCCAGCGGGAATGGGGGATTTTGTAAATGCGATGGCCAGATCGAAAAGCTCGGTCATGGTAGTAGCCCGGATGATCCCGCACTGCTCAAACGCGGTGTCATAGGCCAGATCGCTGCCGGCCAAAGCGCCGGTGTGAGAGGAAGCTGCCTGGGCTCCGGCCTGGCTGACCCCGGACTTCAGGACGATAATAGGCTTTTTCTTGGCGGCCTCTCCTGCTACTTTGAGGAAGCGGGCGCCATCCACAATATCCTCTAAATAACACAGAATAACCTTGGTATAAGGATCATTCGCTGCTTCCTCGATAAAATCGATCTCGGAAAGGTTGGCCTTGTTCCCGAGACTGACCACTTTACTGTAGCCAAGCCCGGCAGTAGCGCTCCAGTCCAAAATGGCCAGCAGGATAGCGCCGCTCTGGGAAAGAAAGGCGATTTCTCCCTTGACCGGAGCTGCAGCGGTAAAAGAGGCGTTAATAGGTGTATGTGTATCCATCACGCCAACACAGTTGGGTCCCAGCATACGCATGTTAAACTCTTCACAGATCTCAGTCAGTTTCTTTTCCAGCTCCAGCCCTTCTTTACCGATTTCCTTGAAGCCGGCTGTGATTACGGTCAGGGTTTTGACTCCTTTTTCACCGCATTCACGGGCTGCCGCCACTACCTTCGACGCCGGTACGACCATAACTGCCATATCAACCGAGTCTGGTATAGCGCCCACCGACGGGTAGCAGGCAAGTCCCTCTATTTCGCTCTCTCTTGGATTGACGGGATAAATAGCGCCCTGATAACCGGAGGAAATAATATTACGCATAATCGCGTTGCTGATTTTTCCGGGAGTTTTAGAGGCTCCCACAACTGCTACGGAATTGGGTCGAAAAAAACTTGTTAAGTCAGCCACTGCTTTATGTCACATTCCTTTCCAGCAAAAAAAATATTTTGTCAAAATAAAAAATTCTGCCTTGTGCTCACCGGAATACGATGTCGTATTAGAAAAACCCGTTATTTTTCAGCCTTGGCTCACCATGTGGTTGTGACTGAAAGAACAACGGGGCATATGGCACCCCCTTTAAAAAACTTTTGGCCAAAGTGGTATAGTGGTATGACCATCATTATCCAAAGTATAATCATAGTTAAACTACCTAGTCAATACAAATTTTTTCTGAAGTTTTCTATATTATAACTTAATGTCGGCTCCTTCGATCTCCCTTCGCCAGCCGTAAGGAGAATATTAAAAGTATGGAATTAATCATACCGGCCGGATTACATGGCCATTTCCAGGAGTTCGGCGATATCCAGGACCTGAATTTGCTCCTGCATCCCCCGGCAGGCAGCCGTCTCCTCCATCAGCATCTGGCAATATGGGCAGGCAGTGCACAGCACGGATGCCCCGGTAGCAACCACCTGCTGTACCCGGCCGGCAGCAATCAGGTTTTCTGACACGGCCTTGGTCCAGAACCGGCCGCCGCCTGCCCCGCAGCAAAACGACCAGTTCTCCGAGCGCTGCATCTCTAGCAGCCGGACGCCGGGCAATGCCCTCAATATTTCGCGCGGCTCACGGTAGACATCGTTGTAACGTCCGAGATAACATGGATCATGGTAGGTTATCGTCGTATTGTTGTTTTTGGTGGGCTTTAACCTGCCTTCTTTTAACAAACCGGCCAGTAAGACGGAATGGTGGATCACTTCCCAATTACCGCCGAACTGGGGATACTCATTTTTTAAAGTATTATAGCAGTGGGCGCAAGAGGTGATAATCTTCCGGACGCCCAATTGATTCCATTTTCTGATGTTGTTTTTTGCAATTTGCTGAAAGAGCGCTTCGTGGCCCATCCTGCGTGCTGTTTCACCACAGCACCACTCGTCTGCGCCAAGAGTTGTAAAAGATAATCCGGCCTTCCTCATCATATTGTTCAGGGCTGCGGCTGCACGTCCGGCTTTTGGGTCAAATGAAGCGGCGCAGCCTGCGAAAAAAACATACTCCGCGAGGTTACTGCCTGCTATCGCTTTGTTGCCGGAGCTTGCCGACCAGCAGTTATTATCGTGACGGGCCACTCCCCAGGGGTTGCCGTGCGACTCGATGTTGCTAAAAAACTTCCTCATCTCGCCAGGGTACTCTTTTTTGGCAAAGACCAGGTGACGCCGCATTGCAATAATCTTGGGAGTATGCTCGACAGAAACCGGACAGGCCTCCTCGCAGCTGCCGCACATGGCGCAGCCCCAGATAAAATCTTTTTTATAGACATCGCCGATGATATTCTTCTTTAAGATTGCCTGTTCGGCAGCAGCCAGCTTGATGTCCTGCCTGGACTTCTGCTTAAGCAGAAGCGGCGCCCTCTCTTCGATGTGCTTGCGGAAACGGCCCTGCAGCGGCTTGGGCTTTACCGGCTCGCCGCTCTGGTGGGCCGGGCACTGGTCGTTGCAGCGCCCGCACTTCGTGCAGGTGTAAGCCTCGAAAAGCTGTTTCCAGGTAAAGTCCTCCATCTTATGGACCCCGGCCTTCTCGTCGGTTGCACCTTCCAGCTCGATTGGCTTAATCGCCCCCCTGTGCTCCAGCGAGTGCCAGTAAGTGTTGAAAGGAGCAAAGAGCAGGTGCAGGTGCTTGGAGTTGGGGACAATCCAGAGTAAAGAAAAAATGGCCAGGAAGTGCGCCCACCAGAAAATGGACGCTGCCGTCCCGATGACCTCTGGCGGCTTATTAACGAAAAAGTCGGAGAGCGCTCCGGCCAGGGGAGCGGGCCAAAGCTTACCGCCGCCTAACTGCAACGCCAGGTTGGTCCCGTGATACAGCGCTTCAGTTAAGACGATAGTAAAAATGAGCAATAAAAGCCCAATAGCTTCGGTGTTATTTTTCAGCCATTCCGGTTTTTTGATCATCCGCCGCAAGAGACAGCCGGTTATGCCGGCAATAACCAATATGATAAACAGATCTTTTACAAAGAGATACAGCGCGTTTTTCCCCACGAAAGGAATGCCGGTGTTAAAGAGCCTTTCGGCGGCCATGTTGGGAATACCCGGCAACAGGATCACAAAACCGTACATGATGCAGGCGTGGCATAAGCCAAAGAGCGGATAACGGCGGATCTTCTTTTGACCCAATACGTTAACGGCAAAATATTTCAAGCGCTCAAGCGGCCGGTCGGTATGCTGCGCCGGTCTGCCCAGGCGGATATAACGAATACGCCGGTATATTTTATAAAAGAAATACATGCACGATCCGGACATCAAGAAAAAGAACAAATATCTTTCCATAACATCATTCCTTATTTGACGTTCCAGCTGAATTCGTATGCAGGACAACGACCCGGTCAGGCCTCACAATGCAGTCATTTCGTCAGGGTAGACGACTCATCGCTCTGTACATTCACCACTGTTTGGCGTTTCATGCAGATAAAGGAACGATCGGTCCAGCGCCTGAACCGGCAGTTGTAGCAGGATCTTTCCTCCTCCGCCACCAGTTCGTCCTCGTCATCCAGTAAAAAATGAGGGCAGTTGCCCGCTATTCCGGCGGCCAGCAGCCAGTCATGCCTGCCACCATTGAACTGCGCCTGGCCTCTTTCATTTTTACTCCAAAAATCCATGTCCATCACCTCAATAATCCTCCAGGTGAACAGTTGTACAGGTTTCCCACTCCAGTCCGTCTTCCCGGCGATAAACCAGAAGGATACGTTTCCCTTCCAGCAGTACGGTCTTTAATTTGTTTCCCAGTCGCACCTCTTCATTATCGTGCAGGATATAACCGTCCAGGCTCTGTACCCTTTCCACAGAACTGCTGTTTAAAATCTCAGCCACATTTATGATCGCTCCGGGGGCTTTGAGTTTCAGCCGGCCCTGGAAGCGCCCGTCATTATTGGTCATTCTTAAGCCAACTCCCGCCAGCGCCCCGATCACGCCGATACCCGTACCACCGTGTTCAGACAGGTGTACACCCAGCTTTCTTGCCAGTCTGTAGGCTTCTTCTTTGGTCATGATCCTTTTCTTGGTTTCATAACCATAAGCGATCAGACCCGCTGCATCCTGCAACTGTTCCTCTACCACTACGCAAAGGCCGGGGTCGGAACCAGGCGCGCTATCCCGTTCCAAAAATCTGCCGGCTTCTTCGATCAGCGGCTGCAGATAAGCGGCTTCAATATCAGCAGTGAAGCACATGGAGCTGTTGTGGGAAGTATAGGCTATCTCCGGATGCAAGAGCAGTTGATGGCGGGTAAGGCCCTGACAACTTCCCCAGCGCTGATTTTCAATAATCTTGATGATATGTTTAGCTGATATCCCGGTCGCGCCCTGGTCGATATTGTCTGTGTCATCGATCCCTACATAGATTTTCATTCCACACGCCGTTCCCTTCTTGATAGTATAATAATTCCTGGCGCCGCGGTTAAGGTCAGGTTTGCCAGGAAGCGGCCAGACGCGGTTTTAACCGCTTAATCAGCACTGCTGCCAGAACTCCTCCGGCAGCGCCAAAAACGACATGCAGCAAGGTCGCATAACCAAAGCCCATAGCCAGAAACACCATTGGGATATCAAGCATGACGCCCAGAACAATGCTGGCCAGCAGCTTGGACCAGCTGATTAAGGCCCCGATGATAACGCCCACCCATATGGATTCCAGCTTGTTCAAAAATAGAATCGCCAGGATATCCAGCAACACCCCCGGTACAATGCACTTGAAAGCCAGTAAGGGGCCTTCTTTACCCAAACCGAAAACAATGGCCAGGATCCCGGAAATAATGCCCATGATGGCTCCGGCGCCGAATTTGGGGATTAAGCCCTTGCCCAACATCAGTAAGCCCATCCAGTATACGCTGGTATGGCCCGGTATCCCGATGGGGAGTTGGAACACAAACCTGCTGACGCTGATTAAAGTCCCGAACATGGTCAGTCTGATCACATCGGCCAGCCCTATGTGAAAGATAAAGTTGTCCACCGGGTTTTTCAAATCAGCAGCCGTCTTTTCTTTTTCCATGTCTTCCACGTTTGTTTCCTCTTTTCAAATTCAATTAATTGGCGACATAAAATTTGGCGACCTCTTTAAGCATGACCCGGTTTCCATCCGCCTTATTGATCATCGCAAAGGTACTGTTGCTATTTGGAGAGAGGACAATGCTCCCAATCTCCCTGGAGCTCAATGTAAATTCCCCGCTGTCGCCTACCCCGCTCACCTCGATGGATTTATAATCACTAATCCCCGCTGAGCCAAGCACAAAGCCAAGTGATACTTCATTAGAATTTCCCGTGCTCTGCTTGAGTTCCCGTTCCTGTTCACCCAACTGCCTGATCACCCCGGCATCCAGATAAACAGCGATTTTATCATACTGTACGACGGGTACAAGTTTGCCGTTTTGGCTGCCTTGCGCTTTGGTGAGCTGTTCAAAAAGAAAGGCGCCCCCGACTACCAGGACAAGAAGCAGGAGCCCGATCCCGACGCGTTTGTTAATAGTCATGCCGCTCCCCTTGCTATCCCTTTTTTCTTTTTCTTCTTAAAACTTCTACAGCCACCCAGCCAACCAGTAAAATCCCGGCGCCTACAGCCACCTCATTTTGCACCCGCAGTCCTTCCTCGAAAGCTGCAACCTTGGCCGTATCCGCCTCGCTGGGCGCCGCAGCCCCGCCTGGCGACACTTCATTGTTTTGATTTGCGGCCACTGTGACACCGGACTCGGCCGTATCTTCAACGGTTGCATTGCTTTGCTCCTTGACCTGATCAGCTGACGGCCTTTCACTGCCGGCAGCCGCTGCCGCGGGAGCACTACCCGTAGACACGACAGACCCGGTATTATTAGCCTTTTTCTCCCCGGCCGTTTTAAACTCGATCGTTACCCCCCGGTTGTTAGTGCTCATGGACAGCGTGGAACCCCCATTCTTGGCCAGCAAATCCGGAGCAACATATAACTTGTAGTTGGTCCCCGGCGAAAGGGCTGTTGCCGGTTCCACCCAGATATATTGCCTTTTGGAAAAATCCACCGTATCATCAATTTTACTCAAATTAAGAGCTTTTTCATTGCCGTTTTCATCATAAAGATGAAAACAACGTTTATTTCTTTCCCAGTAGATTAAATAAACGACATTCTTGTCAAAATGCATGGTGATCTTTGGCTTCAACGACACATTCTCCGCGTCTATAACACTGGTTCCATCATCGAGGGTGGCTGACACCAGACTTAGTGGCTTAAACACACCTTGCGTATTGCCCGAGCCGTCGCCACCATCGCCATAGGCGGCTAAAGGCAGCACGACCAAAAGGGCGCTGAGCAACAGCATGAGCAACCCCGTTCTTTGCCCTGTATTTCTATGCCTCATAATGTTCCTTCCCTTTTCTGTAGTCTTGCGCCAGGCGGCTGCATCCAGCGTCTGGCCGGCCTAACGTAAATTCTGAAGCGACTGAACCTGCAGGCCCATGCCATAGATACAGATTAGCGGTAAAATACTTACCGTTATGCTTATGAGCAGCGCCGCCAGATCACAGCGGCAAAAGCGCAGTTTCCTGGTCCGGCTGTGGTGCGGCCCGCCCGTGTAGCACCTGCTTTCCATAGCCGCGGCCAGGTCGGTGGCCCGCTGCAGCGAACTCACCACTAGAGGTATGAGCACCGCCAGAGAAGTTTTCAAACGCACCAGTTTCTTTGGTGATGTAAATGGCGCGCCGCGGGACTTCTGGGACCTGGTGATGGTCTCCGCTTCCTCCAGCAGGGTGGGTATAAACCTCAGAGAAATCGTAATCAGCATGGCAAACTGATTTACCGGCGCCCCCAGGCGGACCAGAGGCGCAAACAGAGCCTCCAGGCCTCCTGCCAGCTTCATTGGTGAAGTAGTCATGGTTAGGATGGTGGAACTCAAAAATAGAATGAGCAGGCGCAAAAATGTTGACAGTCCCCGGTATACGCCTTCTACAGTCACGGTCAGCGGCCCCAGGCTGAATAGAGAAACTCCCTGGGTATAGATGCACTGGGCCAGAAAACTACAGATAAAAATAATCCATAGCCATTTAATTCCGTGCAAGACCGAAGACAGGCTTGTTTTCGACAGGTAAATCACCACAAAAATCAACCCTGTGTTGAGCAGGAGCACCGGCCAGCTATAACTAACCAATATGGCGGTAACCATGGCCAGCCACCCCAGGAGCTTGGTCCGAGGGTCCAATTGATGAATGATAGAGGTACCGGGCGTGTATTTTCCCAACTTCATTCTTTTCATCATTTTCATGCTTTCAACAACCTGTCGATTTCACCGGCCGCTTCTTCTACAGTCAGCACCCCTGTGTTTATCGGCAGCCCCCGCTTTTTTAAATTATGCAGTAATTTCATATAGTCAGGCAGCAACAGGTGCTCATAAGGCAGCTCATCCCGCTCCAGAACCTTTCTGGTCGTGCCCCAGGCCTTGAGGCGGCCTTGATCCAGCAGGGCGACACGATCTGCCAGGATAATTAGTTCGTTAATATAATGCGAAACCATAATGACGGTCACTTTCTGTTCCTGCTGATATCTTTTGACGGTAGTAAGAATATGGGCGCAGCCCTCTGGATCCAAGCCTGCCGTCGGTTCATCCAGGATCAGAATATCGGGCTTCATGGCCAGGATACTGGCCACTGCAATGCGACGCCGCATCCCCCCGCTCAAGCACAACGGCGACAGATCCCGCACCTGTTCAGGGACAAGCCCCACACTTGCCAGGGCTTCATTAACCCGAACCGGAATTTCCGCCTTGTCCAACTCCATGTTGTTTAGCCCATAGGCCAGTTCTTCAAATACTGTCGCTTCAAAAATCTGCTGTTCGGGGAATTGAAACACCAGTCCCACGGATTTCCATAGCTGCGCTCCGTTGTGCTTGTCCCGCGGATCAATGCCCAATACGGATATGCTTCCGGATTGCGGGGATAAAAGCCCGTTAAAATGCTGAATTAAAGTTGACTTGCCGGAACCGTTGGCGCCGACAACCCCCAGAAATTCGCCTTTTTCCACCGACAGGGTGATGTTATCAAGAGCCTTCTTCTCATTTGACGTCCCGCTATTGTATACATAGCTTAAGTTGTTGATTTCAATAACCGGCATATACTGTTCTCCATCTGCTCCAAAGTGGTGATTTGCTCATCCAGCAGGTAACCGCTCTTCCTAAGCATTTGAGCCAGGCGAACGATATTCGGCGGCTTTAAGTCAAGGTTCTTTTCCTCCCGGTTGAAAGCTTCCCAGGGAGGGGCGTCACAAACAATACTGCCTTCCTGCAGCAGGATGATCCGGGCCGCCCCGGCCAGGTCTTCCATGTTGTGGGAGATCAGGATGATGGTAATCCCCTGCCGCTTGTTCAGCTCCCGTAAGTAGTCAAGAATTCCCTGCCTGCCGGTCTGGTCCAGCATGGAAGTCGGTTCGTCCAAAACCAGGTAAGCAGGCCGCATGGCCAGGGCTGCCGCTATGGCAACCCGCTGCTTTTGTCCCCCGGACAGCATGTGCGGCGACATATGCCGCAGTTCGCTCAGTCCTACAATCTGCAAGACCTGGTCAACACGGCGCTCGATCTCCTCCTCAGGCAGGTCGAGATTCTCCGGCCCGAAGGCAACTTCTTCCTCGATCACCGGACTTACCAGCTGGTTGTCCGGATTTTGAAAAACCATAGCCACCTGGCGGCGTATCTCCTTGATCTGCCGGCGCCGGCCGGTGTCCATGCCGTTCACTATAACCCTGCCGGTGGATGGAAGGTGCAAACCGTTTAATAGACGGGCAAGGGTGGTTTTACCCGAGCCGTTCTTTCCGGCTATGCCTATAAACTCGCCGGGTTTTATGGATAAATTAACTGCCTTTAAAGCACAAATTTTTTGACCCTGGCTGTTTGCATATTCTTTGGTGACATTTTGCAGTTGAATCCCCTGCAAACTGATAGCGCATCACCCCCTTTTAGTCCGGCATACGAAGCGATACCCCAAAATGCAGGTGCGAATTCATTCGCACAAATGTTACATTGGCTGCCACAAGTTCGGCGTTAACGCGCCTTTGTGCGATTGAAATGGCGCCTACATTGGCTCAAGTTTTGGTTTTATGCTGGCGCCGCGTAAGCGACATGGACAACTACAATAATTTCACAATAACGGCTGCTGCTTCCGCCCGGCTGGCAAAGTCTTGCGGCCGGAAGGTGTTATCCGGGTAGCCCGACATGAGCTTTTTCGCGCTAACCGTTTTCACCGCGTCCATAGCCCAGTAGGAAAGCTGATCAGCATCGCTGAAGTCTTGCCAGCTATCCAGCGCAGTCATTTTTTTCGCCAGACAGATCATGAGCGCCATTTGTTCACGGGTGACCGGAACATCGGGCGCAAAATTATTCCCGCTTGTACCATGCACGATACCGTTGGCGGCGGCGGTGGCGATATAGTCCTTAGCCCAGTGCTCGCCGGTATCGGCAAAGGCCGCACCGGCCTCTCCGGTCAGCTTGAGCGCCTTTACCAGTATGGCGCAAAATTCCGCCCGTGTGATTGTATCATCCGGTTTGAATGTATTATCCGGGTAGCCGTTCATGATCCCTGCCGCAACAAGCTGCTTAATGCCGGCTTCAGCCCAGTGGCCGCCTATGTCGCTACAGCCTGGCGTTTGGCCGGGCGTCATTTGATTTGTGGCTTGCTCATCAGAGGGTACGGAAGTGGTTGTGCCGCCCGTGTCTATTCCTTTGGTAGTAAACGCAAAGGTATAGGTCTTCCCCAGCTTCAGCCCGTTGTTGAATTCAAAATCAGGACCGATTTCAATAACATAGGTTGTGGCCGGCTGAAGCGAGGTGCTTTTGAGCGTCAACCCCAGCGGGGCGTGCGCAGTGATTCTTTTAAACCACCAGTCGGTAACTTCCATGTAGTAATTGTCAACTGTAATCGGCACAGTTACTATATTAGGCAATACAACAGGCTGGCTGGTTTGTTTATTGTAAAATTTCACGTTGTTTTCCAGGTTGGCTTCCAAGGTTTTGAAAAAACCGAAGGGAAAATACCAGACCAGTTCCACGTGATTGTAATCAATTAAATCGTCAAACTGATATTCCATTTTAGAACCCTGGTCGCTAATTAAAGTAGCCGCCGGCTCACATCCAAGCAGTTTTGCCATTCGAGCGGCGCTACCGGCGCCCTGTCCTTGATCCGTGCCGCTCTCTCCGTAGGCAACCAGGGGTATAGCTCCCAGCAGGAGCGTGATGAGCATTACAACAATCAGCCCGGAACGACACGAAATGCTCCTGATTAACATATCGTTTACCTTCCTTTCCCAGGCGCACAAGGGAGTGAGGAAAACTGCAAATTTCCTCCTCCCTTGTGCTTTACAACTAGTTATTAGCGGTGGTTACAGTGCGTTGACGATCACCGTCACCGCTTCCGCCCTGGTAGCGCTGCCCAGGGGCTGGAAGGTGTTGTCCGGGTATCCTTTCATAAGCCCGTTCTTTACCACCGTGGCAACAGCGCCTTTAGCCCACTCGGATATACCGGAGTTATCCGCAAAAGAGGTTCCTTCGGAGATCATGGTTAAGCGCGCGGCTTTTACAACCATTATGGCCATCTGCTCGCGGGTAATCAGGTCGTCCGGACCAAAAGTGTTGTCGTCATAACCGCTGAGTACTCCGTTGGCTGCTGCCGTAGCAATATTGTCTTCGGCCCAGTGACCGGCGGTGTCCGCAAAGACTTTACCGCTTTTGGGGGTAAGCTTGAACGCCTTTACAAGTATGGTGGCAAATTCTGCTCTGGTGATGGTACCGTCGGGCTTGAAGCTGCCGTCGGGATAGCCGCTGACAGCCCCTAAGGCCACCAGTTTTTCAATGTTGTTTTGAGCCCAGTGGCCCTCGATGTCATTCAAGGTTTCCTGCGTGGGTGTGACAACCGGGGTCGCTGCCTTTGGTACGGCAAACACGGCATATTTGGTGAAATGCTCCACCTCCACAGTGATGGTCGAACCGGACACCGTGCCCCCGATATTGACCCACTTTGCCTGGGACTCGTCGTAGTAAAATACGGCCGGTACCCCGTCCGATCCGATTTGGGAAGCGTCGAATTCAAACGTCAGGGCAACTTTTTCAGCAAAGCTATAGGCAGTCTTGTCTCCAACGCTGAACTCATACACGTCGCTTACCGCTTTAAAGCCTGCGGGAATTTCCGGCGGCGAGGTTACCTTCTTGATGTCAACCGTAACAGAGCCGGTTTCTTGTAGAGCATTGGCGGGTATAACTACCCTGGCCAGGTCGCCCAATCCGACTGTCGCCCCGACAGCCGGGTCAACAGAGGCGCTCCCGTTGGTATAGGTGGGGCCGTTGGTGGTAACAGAGATCCCACTGCCACCGGAAGTGGGAGAGCCGGAGCTTGCCGCTACAGTGAAGGTAACGACTTCGTTCGTGTTTCCGTTGTTTTCGCCGAGTGTATGTCCGTTATTGGCCGTCAAATTTTTGCTGATGATGATTTTGTACGTTTTCCCGGAAGTCAGATTGCTCTTCGGGGTGATGAAGATATAGTGTAAGTTATCGTTAATTGTTGTAGAGTCTAATTTGAAAACATTTATGGGTACCTTTGTGCCTGTGCTGTCCTGCATGGTAAGACATTGCTGGTTGTTGCTCCAGACAGCATCGGTCGTCACACCCCGGTCAAAGTAAAGCCTGACCGTGGGGTTCACCGGCACAGTGGTACTCCCCTCTATGGGGCCGTCGTCGGTGGAATTGTCACCGTTGACTGTCGTCAGTGTGGAGCTTGCGGCAACGAAAGACAAAGGATTTTGTCCGGACAAACCCTGTCCGGTAATGGCCGTACTCCAGTTGCCTGCCGCATCAACCGCTTCAACCGACCAGACATATGTGTTCGTGCCCTGTTGCAACCCTGTGTCGGTGTATGTGGTCGTACTGCCGTCTACGCTGCCCAATACTACCCCGTCACGTTTGATTCTGTAGTTGACGACACCTACGTTGTCCGTGGCTGCCGGCCAGGTCAGGGTGGCTTCGGTTTGATTTCTGCTGACTGTCACCGCGGCATTGTCCGGCCATTCAGGCGACCGTGTATCAGACCCGCCACTGTGGCTACCACCACTGTCGCCACCGCTAGACGCAGCAGTTTGGGTGTAAGTGACAAACCCGGTGAAATGTTTGGTCCAGATTACGAGATCATTATCAACATCGATTTTGCCGTCCGTACCCGGCTCCAGCGCGTCACCAACGTCCTGGCTGTCGGAAGTCAGGACGTTGGTTATTTTAGTAAATGTCCCGTTCCTGTAGTAACCTGCATCCTTGCCGGCCTGGCCGGGAATGAGGATCCTGACGGCATTGCTGAATGTCAGCTGCACGTCACCAAAGCCGACTTCTATTACCGCGTTAACTGTGGCGGTTTTCCCGGTATCCGGGGTTACGGTCACGGTGTTGTTGGGCTGTACTGCGGGCACGTTGATGGTGCCGTCCCAATTGGATGAAGCCGGAGCGCTGATGGTGGTCCCGGCAGGTACGCGTACAACTACCGCGGAACTGCTAATACCCGTGTAAGCAGCTATGTCCATCGCCGGTAATGCACTGGTAGCTGTGGTAACACCGGAGGTATTCAGCAATGAAGATAGATCGAGGGTGGCATTACTTACACTGGCCGGCACGGTCAATTGGAAAGAGGGAGTACTGGCGGTTACCGCCAGATTCCTATTGCTGCCACTCTCATCAATAGTAACAATTGGACTGGTGATAGGTACTGCAGGGCTCTGCTCATTCGTTTTGGCCGTAGTCTGCAGATCAGTCAGGCTATGATTATTAGCAAAATCAGTGGCTTCCACCTTGAAATTATAGGATGAGTCAGGGCTAAGACGGCAAACATCATAGGAAGTGGCCTTACCGTCAACTGTGGCCAGCAGAGTACCATTCTGGTAGATGTTATAACTAATGTTAGGAATGTACTGACCACTGTAAGTGTCATTATAAGCCACTCCGTGGTTATCCTGAGCGGCCGGCCAGCTTAAAGTCAGGCTGGTATCTCCGAGATTTGAGACCGTGAGGCTGCTGCCATCAGCCCAGGACGGAGCGTACTGCGAGGTCGCTGTCGTGGTGAACTCGAAGGTATAGGTGGTGGCGGTCGACTTTCCGCTGTTGAAGGTAAAGCCCTTGTCGATCTCCACGATGTAGGTGGTGGAAGGCTTGAGAGCGCGGCTCACCAGGTCGAGGCCGAGGGGAGAGTTGCCTCCTATCTGCCAGAAGTACCAGTCGGTAACCACCTGCTCGTTGATGGTCTGTCCGTAGTATGCCGCCAGCGGCCCGTTATACGTCTTCGGAGTGTTGGGCTGGGTCATGAGATTCGGGAGCGTTACCGGGGCGCCGCTGTCTTTCTCGTAGATCTTCACATAGCTGTTCAGGTTGCTCACCATGGGGTTAGCGAACCCGTTGGTAAAGTACCAGGCAAGCTGGACGTTGTCGTAGTCCACCGGGTCGACGTAGCGGTACTTCAGGACAGCGCCGGTCGCATCGTAGGATGTCTCCACCGCGTTTCCATCGAAGCCTACCATGCTTGAGCTGACAGGCAGCACGTTATTGGTTACCGCCTGAACGGTGAGGGACTGCAGCTCGCTCCCGTCGGCTGCGGTAACCGTGCCCGGGGCATAGCTCAGGGTAACGGTAGCGGCGCTGGAGACAGAGTTGGCCAGGAACAGCACGATCTGGTCGGTATTAGCTCCCAGGGCCACTCCTGTGACCGGGTCTGAGGTCGTACCGTTATTAACCGTGAATTGGTTTTGGGTCCCACTGGGATCGGCCATCGCCCGGTCAAACTGCAGAATGACCTCCTTGCCCAGGTGATCGGTGGCGGCGCTGACCGGCGTCAGGCCGGCTGAAGCAACCAGGGTGGTAGCGCCCGTGCCCGGCCCGGCAGTGCTCCAGTTGCCGGCGGCATCCCCCGCCCGCACGGTGAAGGTGTAGGATGTATTTGCCGACAGGCCGGTAACGCTGTAGCTGTATAAGGCCCCGTCGACCGTACCAATTTTCGTCCCATCCCTGTAGATGGCATAAGAGGTCACGCCGGTATCGTCGGTGGCCTGGGTCCAGGTCAGGGTCAGGCCGGTCGAGGTTACACTGCCGGCTGTCAGAGTACTGCCATCCGGCCAGGTGGGATCCATGGTATCCGCAGGCTGGGGTACGCTGAATTGCCCGTTATTCACTGTTGCCGCAACGGACTGGCCCTGGGCGTCAGAGAGAATTACCCCGCTTAATCCCAGTGCGCTTGTCTGTCCGGCTTGCACTCCTGCGGCAACCTGGAACTGCAGCTGCGCTACCGTGCCGCTGCCGCCGGGAACAGGTGTGTTGCTCCCGTTGTAGATGATCACCCTTAAGTTATCACCTACCGGGTTGGTGATAACGGAAAAGCCGCTTGCCAGGCTCCCTGCGCTGGTTTGCTGGTAAATCAACTGGGTATGGTCATAGCTTAAGTCAAATTGCAGTCCGGTTACTTCACCTGAACTTGTTAAAGTAACCGGTACCTGGATCACATCCCCGGCAGCGCCGCTGACATTGCCGGCTGTCAGTACCGGAGCCGTACCAGCATTTGCCGCAATTTCAGCCGGTTGTAATACGCCTATGTATGAAGCAAGTAAAATTAATGCGAAGAGCAGTATGCCCATAGCTTTATTTCTGATGTTTTTCAATGCCTTACCCTCCTTAATACAGATCATTTCAGCTCCAATTCTGCAAGGTTTGTTATTGCTCCAAAGCATGTTTCATAGGTTGACCGTCGAGTTATTGTCGAGTTATTGTCGAGTTATTAATATACCAGCAGAGGGAAATCCGTATAGGATTCCCTCTGCGCCTTCATACATGATTTTGAGCTAATTTGTTACTTGAGGGCGTTGACGATCACAGTGACAGCTTCGGCCCTGGTGGCGCTGCCCAGAGGGTTAAAGGTGTTATCAGGGTACCCCTTGATAACATCGTTCTCGACAGCCGTGGCTACGACGCTCCTGGCCCACCAGGAGATGTCCGCGCTGTCCGCGAAGGTGGTTTCATCAGTTCCCACGGGAAGCTTCGCGGCTTTGACCACCATCATCGCCATCTGCTCGCGGGTAATCAAATCGTCCGGCCCGAAAGTATCGGTATCGTACCCGTCGGCAATTCCGTAATAAACTGCCGTGGCAATGTAATCCTTGGCCCAATGGCCGGCGGTGTCTGCAAACACTTTGCCGCTCTGGGGGGTCAGCTTGAATGCTTTTACCAGCACAGTGGCAAATTCGGCCCGGGTGATGTTGCTGTCGGGCTTGAAGCTGCCGTCAGAATAGCCGTTAATGGCGCCGAGGGCAACCAGCTTATTGATGTTGTCCGCAGCCCAGTGGCCGGCAATATCATTCAGGGTGAGCGTAGTCTCTTGGCCGGGGATATCATCCTTAGCGACTGTAGTCTCTTCTTCCTGTTTGACAGCAGCGAGTACGGCGAATTTGGTGAAGTGGTTAACTTTCACGGTGATGGTAGAGCCCGACACGGCTCCGCCAAGGCTCACCCACTTAGCTGCAGTCTCGTCATAATAGTAGACAGCCGGGGTTTCGCCCGAAGCAAGGTCCGCCGGGTTGAAGCTAAACTTTAAGGTTACATCCTTGGCAAAGCTGTAGTTGTCCTGGCCGTCTACGCTGAACTCGTATACACTACCAACCAGTTTGAAGCCTTCAGACACTTCGGGAGGTTGGTCTACTTTCTGTATTTTTACTTCTACAGTACTGGTTCCCTGCAGTGAGTTTGCCGGAATTTCTACAGTAGCTTCATCACCAAGGCTTATTGTACCACCCTTACTGGGTGTTACAATTGCCGCTCCTGTCGTGGAGTTAACCGTATTCGATGTGCTTGAGCTACCGCCGCCGCTGTAACTAGTTGTCGTCACGGTGACACTGGGACCATCCGCGCTCTCATTGCCGGCCGCGTCTACCGCCTGCACCTTGAAGGTATACCGGGCGCCCGCGCTCAGACCGGTTACATTGTAGCTGGTATCAGCAACCGGGCTCGCGGTCAGCAGGGTGGTTCCCCGGTAAACGTTGTACCCGGTCACGGCGACGTTGTCTGAGGCGCCGCTCCAGGTCAAGGTCAGCCCGGTCCGGCTCACGCTGGAAGTCGTCAGACTGCCGCTGCTCCAACTCGGCGCGGTGGTGTCGGACACAACCGCAGTTTGGGTGTAAGTGACAAATTGGGTAAAGTGCTTGGTCCAAATCACCAGATCATCACCAGCGTCAATCTTACCATCACCGCCCGAGATCAGAGCGTCACCCGCCTCCTGACTGTCAGAGGTCAGGACGTTGGTTATTTTGGTGAACACGCCGCCCCTGCTATAACCAACATCTTTGCCTGCCTGCCCTGGGATCAGGATCCTTACAGCTTTATTGAAGGTCAATGGCACATCGCCATAGCCAATTTCTATGACAGCGTTGACTGTAGCAGTTTTTCCGGTGTCCGGTGTTACCGTTACGGAACCGTTAGACCGGACTGCCGGCATATGAATGGCGCCGTTCCACCCTTCGGGAGCGCTTACGGTAGCTCCTGCCGGAATGGTTACCTGCACTGGGTCGGCGCTGACGGAAGTATTGGCTGCTATGTCCAGCGCCGGTAAAGCTGTTGTGGTTACCGTACCTGCGACAGGCGTGTTGAGCAATGCCGACACGCTAACCGTCGCGTCGGTTACACTGGCAGGTACTGTGATCTTGACATCGGCCGGTGTATCCGCGGTTACGGCAAGATCTTTATTGGCGCCGTCATCTGTGATCGTCACACTCGAATCAGTAATCGTTACGGCATTGCTTGTCGCCACGGTGACGCTGGGGCCGTCCGTGCTCCAGTTGCCTGCCGCGTCGCCTGCCTGCACGGTGAAGGTGTACTGGGCGCCGGCGGTCAGACCGGCAACATTATACGTCAGGGTGTTACCATCAACTGCAGCCACTTCCGTACCTTCCTGGTAAACCTTGAAGCCGGTTACACCCACGTTATCCGTGGCGACGGTCCAGGTCAGAGTCAGTCCGGTCTGGGTTATATTGCCAGCCGTCAGAGTACTGCCGGACGGCCAGGTGGGTTCCATGGTGTCCGCAGGCTGGGGTACGCCGAATTGCCCGTTGTTCACTGTTACCGCAATGGACTGGCCTTGGGCGTCAGAGAGAATTACCCCGCTTAATCCCAGTGCGCTCGTCTGTCCGGCTTGCACTCCTGCGGCAACCTGGAACTGCAGCTGCGCTACCGTGCCGCTGCCGCTGGGAACAGGTGTGTTGCTCCCGTTGTAGATGATCACCCTTAAGTTATCACCTACCGGGTTGGTAATAACGGTAAAACCGCTTGCCAGGCTCCCTGCGCTGGTTTGTTGGTAAACCAGTTGAGTATGGTCATAGCTTAAGTCAAACTGCAGTCCGGCTACTTCACCCGAACTCGTTAAGGTGACCGGTATCTGAATCACATCTCCGGCACCGCCGCTGGCGTTACCAGCCGTCAACACCGGAGCCGTACCAACAGGAGGCGACAATGTGGATACCGTGGCAGCCGGGCCGTCACTGCTCCAGTTGCCGGCGGCGTCGCCCGCCTGCACCGTGAAGGTATACTGGGTACCGGCGGTTAAACCGGTAACACTATACGTAAGGATATTGCCATCAACCGTAGCCAGTTCAGTGCCGTCCTGGTAAACCTTGTAGCCATTCACGCCCGTGTTGTCCGCGGCGGCGCTCCAGCTCAGGGTCAATCCGCTCTGGGTAACATTGCTCGTGGTTAACGAACTGCCGCTTGCCCAGGTGGGTGCTGCGGTATCGCTTACCGGTGCAGTCTCGGTCGTGGCTGTTGCAGCCGGGCCGTCTGTGCTCCAGTTGCCGGCCGCGTCGCCTGCCTGCACCGTGAAGGTATACTGGGTACCGACGGTTAAACCGGTAACACTATACGTAAGGATATTGCCATCAACCGTAGCCAGTTCAGTGCCGTCCTGGTAAACCTTGTAGCCGTTCACGCCCGTGTTGTCCGCGGCGGCGCTCCAGCTCAGGGTCAATCCGCTCTGGGTTACGTTGCGGGCGGTTAGCGAACTGCCGCTTGCCCAGGTGGGCGCTGCGGTGTCAGCAGGCTGGGGTACGCTGAATTGCCCGTTGTTCACTGTTGCCGTAATAGGTTGGCCCTGGGCATCGGAAAGAATTACCCCGCTTAACCCCAGTGTGCTTGTTTGTCCAGCCTGCACTCCTTCGGAGACCTTAAACTGCAACTGCACCACCGACCCGCTGCCGCTGGCAATAGGTGTATTGCTAACGCTGAAGATCATCACCTTCAGTCTGTCTCCTACCGGGTTGGCGCTAACCATAAAGCCGCTGGTAAGGCTTCCTAGGCTGGCTTGCTGGTAAATCAACTGGGTCTGGTCATAGCTTAAATCAAACTGCATTCCGGTTACTTCACCCGTACTTGTTAAATCAACCGGTACGGTAATCACATCTCCGGCAACTCCGCTAACATTACCGGCGGTCAGCACCGTCGCGGCACTGGAAGGAAGTGTGGATAAGGTTGTTGATGGCCCGTCTGTGCTCCAGCTTCCGGCCGCGTTGCCCGCTTGCACCGTAAAGGTATACTGGGTGTCAGCGGTCAAGCCGGTAACATCGTAAGTCAGGATATCGCCGTCAACCGTAGTCAGTTCCATGCCGTCCTGATAAACCTTGTAGCCGGTTACGCCCGCGTTGTCCGTGGCCGCGCTCCAGGTCAGGGTCAGGCCGTTTTGGGCAATATTGCTTGGCGTCAGGGTGCTGCCGGTCGGCCAGCTAGGCGCAGATGCTACCGCTGCTGAATCGTACAGAATATTGTTTTGGGTATCATAGATGACGATTTTGGCATCAGAGCCGGTAAATGTGTTGGCTGACAACACCGCTTGTGCCGCTGTCTGGGCTGAAGCTGCGTCCGTGATGGCAACCCCGTTGAGGGTGGCGCCGGCAACGGCTTCCAGCCGGGAATTAAAGGTATTGCCGGTTATAGTCACGACACCGGCCTCAATGCGGTTATTGGCCCCCGAGGCAAAAGTGTTGTTGGTTATGGTCAGCTTCTTGCCTGTGCCAGGTGTTCCCAATGTAGAAGCGGTAGCAAAAACGGCATACTGTTTCGTTTTGGAAACCTGGCAATTATTGAGAACTACTTCATATTGCTGTGTGGTATTATTCTCGACAGCATTAATAATATAACCGTAATTATCCATTCCCTGGAAATTAATGTTATCCAAGTTAATGAAAAGGTAGTCGGGCACAGAAGCAAATTTGCTTATCGTTGATACTCCATTACCGTCAAAGGTAAAGTTGCCCAGGTTCAGACCCTTTTGCCAATCCGGCCAGAAGATATATTCACCGCTAAAGTTGGCCATGAGCGTTTTGCCCTTGCAGTCATATGTGCCTCCTGCCATCATTGCATTGGTCAGAACGATGTTTTTCACCTGGGATTTGTCCAGTGCGATTTTAAACTCGTCCCAGGTTCGGGCCGGGGCGGTCTCCGTCCAGCGTATGGTCAGGTTATAAATCCTGGTGTCAGTCACTGACCCGCATGTAATCGTTTCGGTTAATGTAACATCAGCACTATCGGCATCCGCCGGTTTGGTTACATAGAAGCCGTTAGGATCCAGGACCGCGCTATTTGAAGATGCAAAGCTCACCGTAGCGTTGGGATAAGGTTGTTGCTTTCTACCCAAGTTCTGGGTTACGCTGTCAACGCTGTCCCCAGCGGCAAATGTAACCAGGTCCATGGCCTTGATAGTTGCCACAGTATCGGCATCGCTCGTTGAGATGTATACGCTGATTTCCGGAATTCTTGCTGAAATATTGCCAAACCAGTCTATGACTTCTGCACTGTAACGGTAGGTATGTCCCGGCTCGACATTAGTATCATAGAAGCCTGGATAGGTTGGGGTGCCAAAATACCACCACCAATTACCAGATTCATGGGACACATCGTAATGACCCAATAGGAAATCATCACGGTAAATATTGTAGCTAACGATGCCGGCGGGGTCCGGGTACACATCTGCACCAGCTTTGGGCTCTTTGATATCAAGCCTCACTTGATTGGACGAAATCGAGGGCGTATCAAAGGCATACCCCAATGGCGCCTCCGTATCCTCCCAGACGCCAAAGTCTTTAACAAAACGGTAATCATAATACGCCGTTCCGGTTATATTGTTACCTTGCACCTCTGGAACGATGCCAGTCACCCATTTTCCTTGAAGCGGGTAAACCGTACATTTTTCGGGGTTTACTCCCTCTACCAGGGGGGAAGTAATCTTCATCGCTCCTTTGAACTCAAAACCGGTAAATTCCGCATGTATAAATTTGCCAGCCACTTGAAGACCTGGGACAGGATCCGGTGTGTATTCGGTAACTGTCATAGTAGCACCTGAAGGAACTTTTAAGTTCAACAGGTCGATGACAAGTCCACCTTCATAGATCATCGGGCGGCCGGTATAAATCGGGTAAGTGCTTCCGGGATTGAGTTTCGGGGTAGTAACAGTTACCTGGGGACCGTCACTGCTTTCGTTGCCATTGGCGTCAAGCGCTTCCACTTTTATAGTGTTATCCGTACCGGAAAAAAGCGGCAGTGTACAGCTGGCATCGGTAACGGTTGTTTCATCCGCCAGAGTACTGGCATCACTGCCCTGGTAGAGCTTAACCTTATAGCCTGTCACCCCGATGTTATCCCAGGCCCCGCTCCAGTTCAGCGTCACACTCTGCGGGCACAGATCGGCAGTGGTAAGGCTGCCATTGGTCCAGGCGGGCGGGGTCACGTCATAAGCATTGGTGGTCAAAGTGAGACTGGGGCCATCAGTGCTCTCGTTCCCGGTCGTATCCACTGCCTGGACGGTAAAAGTATACTGGGTAGCGGGAGTCAGACCGCTCACAGTATAAGCAGTTGCCGTGATCGGGTCAGGCGTCAATAAAGCGGCGCCCTGGTAGAGCTTGTAGCCCTTTAGTTGATTCTGGTTGTCGGTTGCTACGCTCCAGTTCAGGGTTACGCTGTCCGCAACCAGCCCGGTTTGCGTGAGGCTGCCGCTGGTCCAGGCGGGCGGAGTGGCGTCTAATGCGGTTGCCGAAACCCTGGGTCCGTAGAGACTTTCGTGCCCATCCCCGTCAACCGCCTGAACGGTAAAGGTGTAACTGGTATTCTGCGTAAGCCCGCTTACATTGTAAGTGGTCGTAGTTACCAGGTCAGGCGTCAGTAAAGTTGTGCCCTCATAAATCCTGTAGCCGGTGACAGCCACATCATCTGCCGCCGGGTTCCAATTCAAAGTCAGGCCGGTGGCGGTCAGGTTCGAAACAGTGAAAGTCCTGTCCGGCCAACTGGGTATCGTTGGATCAAATTCAACAGACTTAACCAGGCGAATTCGATAGTTGCTATTATCGGCAATATAAAGTTTACCGCTCCCGTCAATCGCCACACCATACGGTGAAAAAAATTCAGCGGCGGTAGCCAGTCCGTCATAAAAACCATAAGTTCCACTACCTGCCAGAGTACTGATATTGCCGCTGGCGTCCACCTTACGGATTCGCTGGTTATTACTATCGGCAATGTAAATATTGCCTGCGCTGTCCACTGTCACTCCATGAGGATAACCTAGCTGCGCGGCGGTAGCCGGACCACCGTCGCCGCCAAAACCACCGGCGCCGTTGCCTGCCACGGTGCTAATAACACCAGCGGTATCCACCTTGCGAATTCGGTTATTTTGGCTATCTGCAAAGTAAAGATTGCCGGCGCTATCTACGGCTAGCTGATAAACCTCCGATATTTCCGCACTCACAGCCGGCCCGCCATCGCCCGAATAACCGTTGCTTCCAGTCCCGGCCACAGTGCTGATGTTGCCGTTGTTATCTACCTTGCGAATCCGGTAGTTGTTACTATCAGCAATATAGAGGTTACCTGCGCCGTCTACCGCCAGCCCGTAAACATACGATGATATTTGCGCATTGACAGCCGGTCCATCATCGCCTGCATAACCGGAACTCCCGGTACCCACCACGGTGCTAATGTTGCCGCTGGCGTCAACTTTGCGAATCCGATAACTTCTATAACCGGCAATGTAGAGGTTTCCAGAGCTGTCTACCGCCACCGCTGTTGGAGCTTTCAGATCTGCATTCAGGGCTGAACCGCCGTCACCTGAATAACCGGAATTGCCGGTACCCGCTACGGTGCTGATATTGCCATCGGTGTCAATCTTGCGGACTCGATGATTGTATTGATCAGGTATATAGATATTGCCTGCACTGTCAACCGCCAGCCCGTAAACACTCGATATTTGCGCACTAACAGCCGGTCCGCCATCGCCTGCATAGCCGTTAATTCCAGTACCGGCTACAGTGCTGACCACATCCACTGTGTTCTCTGCCGCAAAAGCAGGTATGCTGCCAGCCGCAACCAGGAAACACAACATGATGGCAATTAAAATAATAGGTTTATGTTTGTTTTTCACTTAATAATCACCTTCAGCAAATTGATATAGCTTCTTCTTTCACCTAGATTGCGTAATATCAATTATCGGTCATCCATAGTTATGAGCCGCCTGCTATCACAAGAAGGCAAGCCGCGCAGGGGGAGTTGCCTATTCCCTTGATAAAGAAATTGCTTACCCGTCTAGGGAATCGCCTATCCCGCCCCCTGCCCTGCCCTGCGGTATGCCTTTTCCTGCAATTTTTTAATGGTTTACCAAAGTTGCTTATCCTGCCATCAATTTCCTACAGCCTTTTTCACCATCTGCACCACATCCAGGATATTGATATTACCATCACCATTGAGGTCGGCAGCATTTAACTGCGCCGCAGTCGGAGTTGCCTTGCCAAGCGCAAAGTTTACTGCCTGCACAACATCCAGGATATTAACTGTACCATCATTGTTTACATCACCCCAGGTATTGCTAGCTAATGCCTTCATGGTTTGGGTAACCGCAGCGTCGTTATAACCTGTGGCGTTTACTACGATTGCATAGTCTTTGGCTGCAGTAAAAACACTCGAATCAATAGTGATGACACCGGCAGCGACGCTGTACCGGGCCTTGTCCACAACCGCACCGTCTACGGTTATGCCGGTAATGGCCGCCCGCCAGGCTTCATTGTCGGCAAAGGTTAGCTTCACTGACAGGCCGACGGTGTTATTAACAGCCGCTGCCAGGGATGGCGCCAATAATTTTGAAGAGGAATCTGCAACCATGATCTGGTTGACAAAAATATCCGGATACCCGTTGGCCCTGATCACTACCGTATCATTCTTGGGATTTTCAAACACACCGGCAGCAATCAGGATATGGCCCGTGGTTATGGTGCACTGGTTGAAAACAGAAGTACCAAGCTCCGGCCAGGCACCCTGAACTCCTAGGAGCACGTCACTGATTGAATTCATCCATTCCGTATCGCCCTGAAAATAGATATCCACCGGCTGCCCGATGTATCCGCTCTGGCTGCCCTGAGCCGGAGTGGTGACGGAGATGCTGGGACCATCTGTGGTTTCGGAATTCTCTGTATCCATTAACTCCAACTTGAAGTTGTAAGTCGTCCCTGGTTGCAGTCCCGTTACATTGTAGCGGCAGGTAAAGGGAAGAAGGGTGTAGCCGTAAGTGAAAGTAGTCAATACTTCGCCATTCTGGTACAGTTTGTACTGCAATCCTGAACTGGCGCTCTGCCAGGGCTGCGCCCAATTCAAGGTAAGACTGGTGCTGTTGAGGTTGCTGACAATAATTTTGTTATTTATGGACCAGTTCATAGCGGAGCTGGCTGCTGTCCTGGCGGTTACACTGGGACCGGGGCTATACAACCTGCTCAACGCGTCTTCAGCATAGATCTGGAAAGTATACTCGGTATCCGGTTGTAATTCATTAACTTCACAGCCCAGGCAGCCCGGTGCAGTCCAGCGGGCTGTCCTTTGACCATTAACACCGATCCAATAGGCGTGGAGCCCCTCTTTATCAGTAGCCGGGGTCCAACTCAGTATTACACTGTTGGGGTTTACTGCAGTTACAGTGACCTTACTGCCTTCCGGCCAGACCGGGAGAGTATTGGGCAGAGTCGCAGCAGTGGTAACAGGACCGTCCAGACTCCATTTCCCCTCGGCATTGCCGGCTTCAACTCTGAACTGATAGGTTTGACCGGGCCGCAGGCCGGTGACATGGCAGGAAGTATTACTGACTATAGCGATCAGGTCAGCTCCCTGGTACACCCGGTATCCGGTCACTCCCACGGTATCACTGGCTCCGATCCAGGTGAGAGTCAGTTCCGTTTCATCAATGGCACTGGCGGTGAGGGTACTGTTCGCCGCCCAGGCAGGCGCTCCCGGGGAGGAGGCAGTCTGGTCATCCGTTGCCGCCTGATACAAGACCACCGGATGGAAAACACTGTCCACGTTGTTGACAACAACTACCGGTCCGCTGCCGGCGGTCAGTTCATTATTTGTCAGCAAGGCTGTTCCCGCAGTCGCTGCAGACGCCGCATCGGTGATCTTTACACCATTGATGACGGTATTGGCTGTCGACTTGGTTTGAACTAAAATGCCGTCATCACAATTGCTGATCTTGTTCCCGATCAGGGTCGCAGTACGGCCCGGGGTGATCAGTAATCCGGCCGAAGGTCCGCCGCTGGTCATGGTTCCCTGGTATCCTGTAATGTTGTTGTTAACAGCGGTAAGGGTTCCGATTTTATCGTAGAGTACACCATAGCCAGGTTTGCCGGCGCCGTCGAAGGTACAGTTCTCAATCCTGATGCCCGTGGGCTCATTGACCGCATTACCCTGTGTAACGATAACAGGCGCAACCTTGGTGCTGCCGAAGCGGCAATTGGTAAGCACGAGGCTGCCGCCATGGGACAAGATGAAGCTGTCCAGGTTTTCCCCACCCTTGAATTCCACGTTTTCAAAGTCATAACCGCTACGGCTTTGCGCCAGAGCTACAAATGAATAGCCTAATGCCGGGTCCAATAAGCCGGGGTATTCGGAGCCATTAGCATCAATTACGGCATTCTTAATAATAATATTAACACCGGCGCCGTTAATAGCATTAACTGCAAATGGCCCCACTACAAGGGTCTTGCCCTTGGCATCAAAGACATTATTGGGAAAATTAGGAAAACCATCTTTAAGAATAACCGTCTGAATATTGTCCTGATTTATAGCATACTGGAGTTCAGACAAGGTATGAACAGGCATAACCCCGTTGGCCCATGGTTCCCAGGTCACCCGCAGCTGTTTCGATACAGTGACAGGATCAATTACTTCACCGCGTTTTATCGTTGCCGTCAGGGTTACCACTCTATCACTACCGTCAGCTGGTTTAACCACCATAGCAGATTCTGCAGATGTTAACTTGATGATTTCCGGATCACTCGAAGTCCACCAAATACGGACCTGCTCATCCACGGATGTGGTCCAAGGTAGTTTGATATCGGCAATCACATGGTCGGCATTGTCGCCGTCGGCATAGACGATGGGAATAGTCCCGTCTTCGAGCTGCTGCCTGATTGTGGCAAATACATCGGCATTAGCACTGAACAGCACCTTGACATCCCCGGTCTGGTTGGGTATTTCACCTGGCGGGGGTGCATTATTAGTACACCAGTCCCAGTTGCCCATGCGGTCATAGGCTTTCATGTTGTAGGCGTAAGTTTGACCCACCTGCAGAGTAGGATCGGAATCTATAAATTTAGCGCTTCCGAACCCGCCGGAGCCGTCAACGTAACCGATCATTTGGCCGTTCCTGTACACTTCGACATAACTGATACAGTCGTTGTCATAGCACTGGATCTGCGGGAAGACAATTTTATGGTTCTCGATATCAACAGTGGGAGGGGCTGTAAAAGCTACCGGTCCTGGTACGGTATTATCGTAGAAAACTTGATAGACAAAAGTCCCGCCCGCTTCCGGCACATCGGTGGTGGTTATACTGATGAGGTGTTTATCAGCCTGACTGCGGTCCGGGGTCAGGTACAGCAGATCTCCGGTATATACAGACATCTTGTTGATATCCGGGCTCGGGTCCACCGGGAAGGTAAGGGTTACTTTCTTACCGTCTCCGGCACCCTGGAGATAAACCTCATAAGCAAACCCTACTGGAGTGATATAATACTTTTTATTGATAACAGTACGCTTTAGACTGACCCGGTTGGTCGCAGCAGAATCGAGGTTTTCCGCCGTGACGGTGACATTGTCTTCAAAACAAAGAGGAACGCCGTTTTGCATCTCCACTTGGTTCCCGTCCTCGGTCAGGAAGACAGTCTTGCTGACTGTTGCGCCATCCCCGCCTTTGACCCGCACTTCCACCTGACTGGTTCCGGTAAGGATGCTTAATGCAGCAGCGTCAATTGCCGCCGTCGTTCCCGTATAGGGCAGGGCAGTCCAGTCACCAGAGGTGCTGCCGGTAACAATCCGGTATTCCAGTTCGGCTCCATCAGGTAGTCCGGTCAAAGTTAATGTCTGGCCGGACAGCAAGGCGCTTGTCAAAGCAACGTCAGGGATGTCCGCCACTGTGGTAAAGGGAATCTCCACCGCAGGCTCACCCAGTGTACTTCCATTTTTAAAGGTAACGTCCGGTGATACGACAATCTTATAAGTTGAGTTGGGAGTTAACTGGGTCTGGGGTTGAACAAATAAGTTGGTTTTCTCGGGATTTTGTGTATTACTTGTATCTCCCAAACTAAATACATTCACGTTTGGCACCTGCTGGCCGCTGCTGTCCAGCAAAGTAATACAGTTGATATTCTGGGCAGTGTTAGCTATCACATTATAGGCAAACTTCAGTTTAATAATGGGGTTTAGCGGCGCCAATACACTGCTGTCAATTGCTTCTATATTCGTTGAAGTAATGTTATCGCTGTTGATGCTGGCCAGATAAGCGGTGACTCTGGTGTCCGCGGTTACAGCAGCTGCTGTAGTCACATCAGCAGACGGGCCGCCGCTGCTCCAGTTGCCCGCCGCATCACCGGCTTCGACTTTAAAGCTATATGGAGTGCCGGCGGTTAGCCCGGTGACATTGTAATTCAATGTGTTTCCATCGACTGTCGTCAGAACCGTATTGTCCTGGTAAATTTGGTAGCCCGTCACACCCACATCGTCGGTGGCCCCAGTCCAAGTCAGGGTCAGACTGTTTTGAGCCACATTACTCGCCGTCAAGGTGCTGTCGGACGGCCATGCGGGCGCTGTGGCATCGCTTTCAGGTGTTGCTGCAGTTGTTGCAGTCGTTGCAGTTGTTGCAGTGGCCGTAGGTCCGTTACTGCTTTCATTGCCGGCCGCATCCAGGGCTTGTACTGTAAAGGTATATGCGCTGGCAGCACTCAGGCCACTGACGTCATAAGTTGTAACATCCCCCAGAGCAACCAGAAGTTCTGTCCCCTGGTAGACTTTATAACCGGTTACAGCCGTGTCATCGCTTGCTCCCGACCAATTTAGAGTCAAGCCGGTCGCTGTTATATTAGCCGTGTTGAGCACTCCGTCAGTCCAGGTGGGTGCAGTTTGATCTGTTGAACCCGAAGCAACTTGTGTCGTTGTTACTGTGACGCCGGGTCCGGTTGTGCTTTCATTGCCGGCCGCATCCAGCGCCTGCACTGCGAAATTGTAGGATGCTGCGGGCTGCAGGCCGCTGACGTCACAGGTATCGGCCCCATACACCATGGTCAGCACAGAGCTGTTCTCATATACTATGTAGCCCGTCACCCCGGTGTCATCCTGGGCGCCGGACCAGTCCAGGGTCAGGCTTTGATCAGTCACAGCGGTGGCATTGAGCGTACCGTTTTCCCAGGCGGGCGGAGTTGTATCCGTTTCTGCGCCTGCTACAGTCAACGGCATGATATTAAGGAACGACGATAGCAACATCAATGCCGTGAGCAGCCAGGACAGGGCGCGACACTTTGCTTTAAAACGCATGAGCCTTAGTTCCTCCTTTTTAATTGATGATTAATTGCTTAACTATCAATACAATAGCCTTATCTGAAGGCGTTTTTTCCCCCCTCTTTCTTTTAATATCCCGTTGGTACAGCAATTGTGTTCCCGGCTCTCCCCCCCCCAAAAAAACAAACTCTCCAGCAAGAAGATGCTTAGATGCATTTTTGTCTCGTTATATATGTTTCCGTCATTTTAAATTGAGCTGCACAGCCCATCCTTGTGGGCATCAAAACCATATGCCTTTAGGCAATATATATTATAGCATAATTTAACATGATGAAAAACTACATATTAAATTATTTTATTTTGTTATGTATGTTTTTGTTTAGTAATGAAATGAGCAATAAGATATTCTGATAAATGCAGCAACCGAATCAGACAACCAAATATTGTTTATTGTCTGAAATTATGGCATAATCCTTACTAGGGAGATGACCTGCATCCATGAACTTTGGTAATCGCTTGAAACAGATTAGAGAACGCCAGATGCTTTCAACATCCAAGTTATCCAAACAATCCGGTCTAAGCCAGTCGTTTATCTGGAGAATTGAATCCGGAGAAAAGCAGCCGACGCTTGAGACTCTGAGGAAACTATCACTTGGGCTGGGGATGAGTTTAGGCGAGTTGCTCGGTGAAGAGTTGTTGAGTGAACCTGAATCGCCGAAGATCAACAGGATCGTCGGCAATATACGAAAACTCCCGGTCGAACAGGTTGATGCGCTTGATTTATTTATCTCCTCGCTTTCCCAGGGACACGCGGCTGGTGAGAACCCATTAACCTTACAGGCAATTAATCTTAACCACCCTGATAAGGATGGTTTTGAAATTGAGTTGGTCTTCTCTGCCAATGTTTCCGCCATCATGGATCACCGGATCCCGGACGGCACGAAGAGGAATATGACGGGCTTCCATCTGTTTGACGACGGGATGAAAGAAGTGCCTATCGATGTCATACCCGGAAACAAAAAAATGCTTGGGCAGAGAGCTGAAAGGACCTTTATTGTTAGGCCCCAGATCCGGCTTACTGACGGAAGGGCGTATAAGCTGAACATATCCAAACTCTTGCAAGCCAATAACTACAAATATCTGAAAGAAAACCACACGATCACATTTTCAACGTACGAAATCATAGACATCACGCCCTTTAACAAGAAACTGTGCAGTCCTTATCTTTCACTGACACTGGACGGCAGCAATATCTCATCCGGCGACGAGAATGTTCCGGTTAATACCGATATCAGGCTGACATTTTCCAGCAACGTCGTTGCCAATGCGGTGCGGAACCACAATCTGCAGTGCTTTTCTATGGAAAGCAGCAAGAAGCAGCCCGTTGAGATAGATGTTACCATGGCTGAACCGAATGATAATTCCGAGAAGAAAAAGGAAATCATTATCCATCCCCGGCACGGCTTACATAGAAATACTGTCTATATCCTGACCATCTCCGAAAACCTTCAGGGCGCCAATCAAAAGCTGTTGGGAACCGACAAAGTTATCACCTTCACCACCGGCAATGCCAACATCACCGGTACCGATGAACAAGACGGCTCATCGATTGCGTAGATGGAGAGCGGCGCCGGAGGGTGAAGCTCAAGCAAGGCCAGATAATCGAGGTTATCTTGAGCCGTTTTTTTTTATGCCCATCTTCAGGCGGATCTTCTCCTCGCCGGGACCATATCTTTGTAACCGTGAACGATGTCAGGGAGGGCTTTTTTGAAAGCAGGGTCCCTTCCGGTTACACTTTCTACCACTGAAGAATATTATAGGGAAAAAGGAGGTGTCCTTATGGACTACGTCATCCAGCCCGGTGATACGTTAACATCCATCGCGGCCCGCTTTGGTGTCACTGTTGAAGACATTGTCAGAGTCAACCCAATACTTGTAAATCCGAATGCCATCTACCCCGGGCAGATTATCCATATTCCAATCGCAGGTGTAAGCCCCATACCAAAGGGGTCGCTTTACATTATCCAGCCTGGAGATACGTTGACTTCAATCGCATTAAGGTATAATATCCCGCCGGGGGCACTATTGCAGTTCAATCCCCAAATTACCAATCCCAACTTGATTTACCCCGGTCAGATTATTACCATTCCCCTGCCTTATGCAGCCTTACCACAGATGCCGGTGACCCCAATACAAAAACCGAACCTGCCTCCCAACTTTCCACCCTTCGACCCCTTTTGATGATAAAATTTCCGATAAGGTCCTCCACAGGAGGCCTTATTTTTTGCTTTACCCAACAGGTAATATTTGTTTATTACATGCCCTTAAGGATATGTTATAATTCAGTAAATTGTTTAAATGGAGGATCAAAGACTTGGCAAGAAGGTTAAAAAGGAAGTTAAAACTTTCACGGTTCTTTTTTCTTCTGCTGGGCATCGCCATTATAGGCGCCGGCTGCGTGCTGGCGGCCGTGCTCTTTACCAGTATCAGGGATTTGCCGGTCATCAGCCCGGGCGCCCTGGAATCCGGCGCCTCCACCATGATTTACGACAAGGACGGCAACCTGGTTACCAATGTTGGTCTTAAAAACAGCGTTCCGGTTGATTTAGAGGAAATCCCCGACAATGTTAAGAACGCCTTTTTGGCCATAGAAGACCCGGCTTTCTACCAACACCACGGCATCAGCATCCGCGGTATTGCCAGGGCCGCCTGGTCCGATCTGATCTCCAGGCAAATCGTTGAGGGAGGCAGCACCATTACCCAGCAGCTGGTCAAAGTCTCTTTTCTGAGCCTTGACCAAACCCTCAAGAGGAAAATCCAGGAAGTTATCCTGGCCTTCCAGGTGGAAAGACGCTACACCAAGGACGAAATCTTGGAGATGTATCTCAATAATACATTCTTCGGTCAAGGCGCCTACGGCATTCAGGCCGCTGCCCAGACCTTTTTTGGTAAAGATGTAAGCGAGCTTACCCTTGAGGAGGGAGCCCTGCTGGCCGGACTTCCTCAGGCGCCAAGCGCCTACAACCCATTTAAAATTTATACTTTGGAAGGCCAGGAAAAAGAAAAACAAATTAATACCGTTATTTCAAGGCGTAACGCTGTACTAAACAGCATGGTCAAGAACAATTTTATCTCTCAAGAGCAAGCTAACCAGGCCAAGGATACGGAACTGAAGCTGGACACCAATGAGGTTTCCCAACGACAGTACCCGTATCCATATTTTCTTGATTACGTAACTGAACAACTGATTGAAAAGTACGGCGAGGCTGAGGTATTCAAAGGAGGTCTTAAGGTATACACCTCCCTTGATCCTAAAATACAGCTGATTGCCGAGGCAGCTATGAGCAGGTCCTCCAACTTCCCCTCCTCAAGCGCAGATGCCAATGGTGTCATGCAGCCGCAGGGTGCGGCAGTAGTCATTGATCCCGACACCGGCCATATTGTAGCTCTGGTAGGAGGACGCGAGCATACTCAGAAGAGGTCCTGGAACCGGGCCAGTCAGACAACACGGCAGCCAGGCTCCGCCTTCAAACCAATAGCAGCTTACGGGCCGGCCATTGAATACCTTGGACGCGGGGCTGCCTCGGTGGTTGACGATGTCCCGGTAAGCTATGGCTCCTACTCGCCACGCAACTCTGACGGTGTCTTCCGGGGCTTGCTAACCCTGCGGGAGGCTCTTACCCGTTCAGTGAACATAGTTGCCGTAAAACTTTTAAATGACACCGGGATTAATAATGCTGTCCGGTTTGCATCCGGGCTTGGCATAAATCTTGATCCGGACGTGCACGGCCTCAGCATGGCGCTTGGCGGCCTGCATGAAGGGGTGACACCGCTGCAGATGGCGGCTGCATATGGCGCTTTTGCCAACCATGGTGTGTACATTGAGCCTACCGCCATCATTAGAGTTGAAAAAGCAGACGGGATCATCCTCGATCAGCATGTCTCCAAGCAGCGATCGGCCATGAAGGCTACCACCGCTTATCTGATTACAGACATGCTGCGCTCGGTGATCCAGAGCGGTACCGGAACCGGCGCCCAAATCGGGAGACCGGCGGCGGGCAAAACCGGGACCACCGACGAAGGTAAGGACATCTGGTTTGTTGGTTATACCCCCGAGCTTACGGCGGCAGTGTGGATCGGCTACGATACTCCCACATCTATGCCGCAGGCTTATGGCGGCATGTATCCGGCCAAAATCTGGCAGGAAATTATGAGCAAAGCCTTAAGCGGCCTTCCGGTCCAGGACTTCAACCGGCCGGCCGGGGTAATCTCGGCAACGGTCGACAGCAAGTCCGGTCTTTTGCCGGGGCCAAACACACCTGCCGACTCTTTGGTAACGGACTTGTTTGCTGAAGGAACAGTGCCAACGGAGCAGGATAATGTGCATGTCTTTGTGGAAGTTTGCGCGGCCAGCGGGCAGCTCCCCAACCAGTACTGTCCTGACCGGATTATCAAACCACTGATTAAACTGCCCTACCCGGTCCCTGCCACCGTACTGGATTACGCCCAGCGTGTGCCTACTGAGACCTGCACTATACACGGCCAGGGTATTACGCCGGAACAAACTGGAGCTCCGGTCAACCCGGCCATCCCGGTTACAAAACCCAACAAAACCAACCAGACTGAGGACCAAAGCGATAAAAACCAGTAAAATAATTTTAAAAAAAAGCAAACCTCCTTTTGCAAGGGGGTTTTGCTTTTTTCTACCTTAAAAATGCAGCCTACTATATAAAGTCAAGTAATATTTACAGTTTTTCATAAGGTTATGCTCTTTGAGAATTACAAAGACTCGATTAAGTAGCTTACGGCAAACAGCACCTGTAACAGTGCTGTGGTGCTTACCTTCAGCAAGTTTCTTTTCATAAAAGGACTGCAAACCAGGGTCATTATTACGGGCTGGTGTAGCAGCCAACCACAATGCTCTGCGAAGATATGGTGAGCCACGTTTAGACATATGGTTCTTACTACCGGTAAACTCACCTGACTGAACAGTGGTTGGATCAATGCCTGCATAGGCAGCCAATTGCTCCACCTTTTCAAAACGGTTAATATCTCCGATTTCACCCAGTAAGACCGCTGCTATTGTTGTACTGATCCCTGGAATTGTGCAAAGATACTGATCTTGGTTTTGTACCAACTCCTCTAGTTGCGCTTCAATATCGGCTATCTGGGCTTCTAGAAAACTCAATGTGTTCCAACAGACAGCGAATCTGTAGGCGTGCAGCGTCCTGACTAAACCGGGTACCAACAGAGCAGCCTGCAACCTTCTTTATCTCTTGAGCCTTGGTATCTTTGAAGCGACCCCTGCTTGCTTCAGCCAACAAGGTACTCAGTTCGGAGAGGTCAAAATTGACGATTTCCTCTGGTAGAGGGACCGTCCTTAAAAGCTCCCGGGCTGAGCGGATAAATGGGTTAGAAAAAATCTTTTCAAACTCGGGAAACACCCGATCCAGTACCGTAAGTAACTGTCGTTTTAAATCACTTACTTGGTCCACTAAGCCAAAGCGAAAACGGGTCAGGTCGCGTATTTGTTGTACTCGCTGTTCAGGAACATAACTCGCATGTACAGCGTTGGTCCTCAAAAGCTCGGCAATTACCCAGGAATCACGGCGATCTGTCTTGGTCCTTCGGATCTGGCCTCGCCGAAATGCCTCGGTTTGGATGGGGTTAATCACCAGAACCTTTTCTTCTTTGCTTACCAGGAAGGTATAAAGGTTTAGCCAGTAATGGCCAGTACCCTTCATTGCAAATTGGCGTGGCTGGGCAGGTATTGTTTCCCAAAGTTGCCGGAAACCATCCTCATCATTATGGAAGCGGATAGAGTTTCCGACCGGTTTACCTACACTATCCAGTACAGTTGCTTCATGTTGGTTTTTGCCAATGTCCACGCCAATAAAGAACATTTAATCCCCTCCAAAGCATGATATTGCTGCTAAGGGAACCCTCAGCTTTGGAGCAAACTCTGCCTCGTTCGTTATGCGTCGCATTACTTATTCGAGTCTTGTCTCACAAAGCCGAGGCAGCATCCTGCATTACGAGGCCATTTACCTCAAGGTGCGAAACGCTGCCCTCAGACATTGCCAAAAGAATTCTATGTTCTAAAGAGGTTAACCTTTGTGTAGGCTAAGGTTTTACCACAAGTATATACGAGGTGCGAATTCATTCGCACATGACCCCGTAGAAATGCAGTATGCAAAGGCCTAGCAGAAACCTCCATTTTCAATTTCACTTGAAATGCTTGAACCGGATGCCATTTTAAGGTACTCATAGTAAGTCGCATTCTGTTTTAGAATAATAAACGAACCCTAACTATCATAAAATAAATTTACTGAGTTAAAACAGGTAAAAGTATGTTTTAAAGCTGACCGCGAAGGCTGCTTTTTTTTATTATAGCCGGGGCTTTTTAAGCTCATCGCCGTCTTTACAGCGCCGCTAGTTTGGACCGAAGCGAGTTGCGGCGCGCATCTTGCACTGAGTATCGAAGTGAGCAGGAACAACACTTCGCCTGTACCAGGCAAACTATATAGTTAGTATAATTGGGTGTAAATATATCCTGTTTTATTTAGGTCAGGACATGTTATATTAAACAATTTCTTATGCGCAAAATCTGTTAAGCGAGCAATAAGCAAAGAAAGTGCTGATGTACGACCTTGATTATTTTAAATAAGTTAACGATACACGTGGGTACCCGGCCGGAGACGCGATATTTAAAAGAATTTGCCCAATTTATTACTAATAAAGTCCGGGCTGAAACAAGCTTTAGGTACCTTCGATAATGTTCAATGCTCCAATTTTTAGTCGAAATATGTCGATGCATGCTGGATATAAATAGAAAAAAATAAAAATAATAGAAGGATATTGGTAGTAATAGAGAAACAAATGGATATTATTTACCCTTGTTGTCACTGATGCCAATGCTATCCTACCCAAACATAGGAGGTGAGAATGTGATTTATTATCAAAAAAATCGAGCCCCCCCGGAACCCAAAAAGTATAATAGTGGTTCGGTAGGTAAACCGGGGAACAAACTTACAGCCTTGTACCCATAGCAACCTAGCCTGAACCACTGCTTCTATTTAAACACATCTAAATTTAGATTTCAACGGAAATCCAGAATCAGAAATTAAAGACCCGCGGTAAAATGTCAAGTCCCTGAATTGGAAATTTTTTTGACCATTATGTAAAAAAGGCAACAAATATCCTTCCCAGCAATCGTAAGAGACTCCCAGTTATACAAAAAAGTGAGAATTGTAAAGTATTGGTTAAGAAAGCCTCCTTTGCTTGTAGATTTGGCCCTCACTCAGCAACGTGAAGACCATGCGAACGAGTTTGCGGGCCGTAAGGACTACTGCACGTTTATGGTTATGATGCCTGGCCTCGGTAAAGTTCCTGCGGTAGAATTCAGCGTACTCCGGCTCCCACACCCGGACGGAGTTGGCCGCTTCTACAAGGTAATACCGCAGATAATAATTACCGGACCTGGTCAGGGGAATATCCTGGGCGTTGAACTTACTTAACTGATTCTCACGCCAGGTTAAGCCCGCAAATTTGGCAAGAGCATTATGATTGTCAAACCTTGATATGTCACCGATTTCAGCAACTATGCCGGTTGCGTAAACCGGTCCGATGCCAGGAATTGTTTCCAATGTGTGTGGAATGGCCTTTATCTCTTTAGCGATGGCTTGGTCGATTTTCTTTTGCTGGCTTTCAAAGAACCGAATGGTTTCAAGGGACATGGCCAGAGTAATGTCCACAGACTCTTGCATTTTCGGGTTTAAGCGGTAGGAGTTGCGGGCAGCTCTTTTGATAGTCTTGGCCATTTCGGGAACATCCTTTAACCGCTGGTTTCCGTGTTGCAGTATCAAATCTACCAGTTCTTCCACAGGCATCGCAGCGATCTGGTCAGGAGTTAAGTTTCCAATCACCGCTGAAGAAGCCTGACCAAACAGGTTCGAGAAAGGACAGTCCTTCTTGTATGTGGAGAACTTAAGAAAAATCAGGTTCAAGACCCTGTTCTTTTCCCTGGTCAGGTTACTCACCATGTGATAGCGAAACCGGGTTAGCCGTTGCAAAGGTGCATACCTCATGTCGGGAGGTGGTGTTGGACGGACTCGTCCAAACCGCAAGCAATGCAGCAATAACCCTGGCGTCTAGGGCATCTGTCTTGGGTATATCTGTGTAGATACGCTTAAACCCATCAATGACCTTGGGATTAATCACAGCGATTTCAGTTCTGAGAGCTGTTAACTGAGGGTCATCATGAAGTGCCTGGGACAGATGCCACCAGTAAAGGTTGGTGGCCTCCATGCCAATCTTGACCTTGTCGGCGGGTAAGGCATCAGCTGTATCAACTACTTTTTCGACAAATCTTTCCGTTCCAGGGAGGTCGTTGGAGACCGTGAATCCACAGACATCGTTGCCGGTATCATCAAGGATTCTAAACTACATTGGTGTCGGCCCCTATGTCAATGCCGACAAAAAGAGTACGGCCCATGTATCAACACCTCCTTTCAGATGAACTTAAAGAAACCAATATTTTGGGGTATCCCTGGAAACCTGGTGTAATAGCAACCTTGCCGATGAGCACTCACCTAAAGAGATTGGTGTAATGCTCCTTGCTGAAGGGAGAACCTCTTGGGGCGTGCAACCCGCGCGTAAGCGGTTGCCACCAGGCCGGGAGCAGTCTTTAAAAGCACTTAAAGTGCAGGAGGATTTGAACTGCCCCGCCATCGGTTCTACCGTGATTGTCCCAGGGTATATCCCAAAGGTCAATTACTATTATGAAAAAATCGAGTAGGGTAGCGCCGCAGTAATTTTCTGCGGCGTTATCCCTCTCACAGAACCGGACTTACGGGCCTCGTATCCGGCTCCTGATAAACCTCAGTCACTTCTCCCAAAAGTGATGCAAAATGCC
>NZ_QFGB01000032.1:0-48553 GCF_004369245.1 Pelotomaculum sp. FP
AAATAATAACCTCCCCAAAGAAACTGCAAATATTTTAGCAGATTGGGGAGGGTTCTGAATCATCTTTTAGATAATCAATGTGCAAAAAAATCCTGCCTGCCAGGACTACTTTACGAGCAAGATTACAACAACAAAACGACCCCTCCCAGAGAGGAAAGGGTCGTGGGACTGGCTGAATGTATAAGCAACAATATACTGTCGCGCTGAAAAAGACGAACGGGCGGATAAACGGCCCTAACGGCGCCGCCGAGTTGCTCGGGATCAACCCCAGCACATTACGGAACAAGATGAAAAAGCTCGGGATAAAGTAGATTTCTTATATATATACCACATCTTCATAATCCTTAGTTTTATCAAATACAGCTTTAACAAAGGAGCAGTGGGGAATTATTTTTTTGTTTTCTTCTCTTGCTAAATCAACCACTCTTTGTATTAATAGTTTGCCAACATTTTGTCCTCTTAGCTCATCTGATACAAAAGTGCTGTCAACGACAATGATGTCTGACACTTTATAAGAGAATTTTATTATTGCTAATGGGTCTTCTTCCTTATCTCCTACATAAAAATTATTACTACCTTTTTTTATATTTACCAAAATGAGACCCCCTTGCAGAGAATCGAAAGCTTTTTGTCTTCAATTTCTTGCTAAATATTTTGGCCAATTTTTTACTTGCTAGATACATTTCGCTTTGTTCTTACACTGCAAAATTGCGCTCTTATGGCATATTTGCATGGATTGCTATAGCAAGATAAACAGGGAGCTCCAGGCAATCAGGTTTTCTATTCCCCATTTAAAAACCGGTACATTTCCTCCACCGAAGTAAAACCCAATTCTTTTGTGGCAATCTTCTGCACCAAACTGCTACCCACATTCCCTTTATGCTTTGCATGGATTATACAAGTACGTTTTATTCCATCGGGACCGAGGCCTTTCCAAACAGCGGTCTTGCCCTCCTTTGCATCCCCAACTTCCGACATATCTTTTCAATGTCATCCCACTTGAACGTATATCCCATTATACTAACAGTACCTTATCCAAATCTAGGACACGGTAAATTCTCTCCCTGTCCCCTTCACACCGGAGAACACGCCTCAAGTACCAATAGTGCTCCCGGCGGCCACCGGATGAACTTAAATAAAACGGCAAGTCATCAAAATAAACTCCTGAGTAATCGATAATATTGTCAATGAAGTCTTCCACAGCTTCCGCTCTTGTAGGACCCACACCATATACTCCGGTTTCCCGGTTGTCTAGGGTATAGTTCTCGCTTTCTTTCCCAGGCTCGTCAAGCCATTCGTATGAAAAAGTCTTGGCCTCGCATAGCTCGTCAAGCAGCACAGTTGAAATAAGGGATACAGGCTGATCGTCCTTTCTTTTGGCATCTGCCAATAAGAATTCTTTTCCTATAGCTGCTTCCCGCCTTAATGCGGTTAATTTGTTTTTTGCCTCATGAACAGAAACGCTTGGCATAAGAGGGTCGCTCCTTCGCATAGTACTTTCCTCCATTATAAAAGAATATAGCCATAATAGCTATATTCTAAGAAGGAAAAATATTTAAATATTTAATAAATAAGAACTAATCTAATCAAGTACTGCTTGGAAAATTATCAATAAAACTACGCTCTCACCAATACCAAAACAGCCAAGAAAATTGCCTATAGAACGATACTCCAACACCCTGACACTATGCAATTTTATAGAAGCCCCCGAGTCGCAAAAGCATTATTTTTTTTGGATTTTAACCAAATTCAATGGTCCTCATGCACACATATTGGCTGGATAGCTACGGCCCCGGATTCAGTCGCGACCGGCCCCGTATCTCCGTTTACTCTCGCCTTATAACCTGAAGGAAGTCCTGTAACAGTTATATAGTGGCTAGCATAAACCGTATAATTATCACAGTAAACTAGCTTTTTAGCTGCCCTGGAGGAAGTGATCCCAGCCCCGTTATAAGTGTTATCGGTTACATCAATGTTCCAGGAGGTCGGCTCTGCTGCTGATTTTAGAAATATTTTTACTGCAATCCTGTTTCCTATAGAAAGGAACTTAAAAGTATACCATGTATCATTAGACAGAACAGAACCAGGCGTAAACGTACCTATTTGCGTAGAACCGGAAAGGTATTTATAGAGAATTATTTTGTTGTTGTAGTAGTCGTACTTGCAGTAATAATAGTAATTTGTTCCAGTATCAGTAAAACGGTTGTATAACCGGAATTCCGTACCGGATGTTTTATAGTTTGTGGCTAAATAAAAGTCTTGAACGTGTATATAATCTGCTGTGCCAGCCGGGAACTGGTAGTCGTCGCCCTAATCAGCAGTACTGCCGGAACTGTTTGTCCCCATCTGAATCCATTTGTCAGTTTTGTTATATGTAACAGTTCCAGAGGTGAAATATCCCGGCCCAGGATTTGTCGGCAGAGTGTTAGAATCCCATTTCTCCAGTCTAAGTTTACCTGTGCTTGTCCTGGTTATGGTCAATTACAGCCTCACCACCTTTCAAAACAGCGGTATAAAAAGAAAAGCCTGGGGTTTGCACCCCCGGCAGTCTATCCGACATAAAAATGGTCAATGTCAAAAACTGGATTATAAGCAGTTCCGATAAAAACAATTGCATCCCTAATCGTAAAATTTGTGTCGTACTCTCCGGGAGTCAGTCCTTGAGCCTTTAACCTGTTTGCAAGGGCATTCCATTGGGTACGGGTAAATGTTCGATCAAGGTCTTTGGGAATAACGAAAATCTTGTTATCAGCCTCAAGCTCTGAGGTCGGGTTTGATACGTAAACCAAAGCTCCCCGGCCAACCTGAGCAGCCATAACCCAGTTCACAGGGTAATTGTCAATATAAGGTCTGAACGGGTTTTCCTCCGAACCGTCGCCGATTATATGACAAGCATAAAAGCATCCTGCCATCTGTTAACCCCCCTCGTTGAAAATAAGAAGAAATTGGAGCCTGGAAAGCCCGTCTCCTAAGTACTAAACAGCTTCGATTGTGGAACTCACGGAAATATCGACGGAAGTGTCGTTCTGCGGAGTTTCGTCGGAGGTTGCTTTAGCTACAGCCCAGAAGATGTAATTGGTTGTCCCGACGACGGTCGAAATGGTCAGAGAGTTGTTATAGGTCACAGCGTCAATCTCAGCTTGGGTCGGAGCGGTATCGGAGTTTTTGAGGATTAGTTTCCACTTGGAAGCAGTCGTGCCAGTCAGGGAAACTGTAGTGTTACCTACTGTTTGGTAAGGAACCGGAGTATTGGCACAGCGGAGAGCCAGTTTGATAGGGGCAGAGACTTCGTTGTTCGTGGCATTCAACGTAATAGAGATTGCAGCAGTACCGTCGCCTTCGAAGACGCGAGTCCCGTCTGTACCTCCAAGAGTTAGGCTTCCTTTGTAGACACCGATGTAAGCGTTAGCCATTTTGTAAAATCCTCCCTTAACATTATGAGGATGTCAAGATTAACACCCCCTCATAACTTAGGAGAGGTATCCAACTCCTTTACAACCTTAAATTTTAATTTACTGCTGTTATCTTAAGTTAAGGATGGTCATTAGTCTTTTATCTTTAACCATTTTGCTGATTAAATTAATTCATTTTATGGTATAATTTTCAAAGAATAACTTGCATTGGAGGTTATAATGACTACGAATATCGGTATCAATGAGGAACGTTATAAAACCATCGTTTCCTGGAGCGTGTCATCTGATTATGAAGATGCAAGAAAAGAATGGACACTACTTAAGAGAGCATCAGAAGATAGTAATTGTGAACTATGTAATAAAGACCTTGAATATCCTGTTTATATTAAAAATATGATTTCTGGAGCAATTACTTGATTTTAATAGCTTTAGCTGTGATAACTGTAATTTAAACAGCAATACTTGCAACAATCAGGAGCTAATTAATTCTCTGATCCCCTCCAAAAAATATCTAATTAAATTAATCGGAGAAAAAATTTACAGCGATGTAGTCAAAGGGATGATGGTAGGGAGTAATCTGGATTTACAGAATTTATATTCTCTTACCATTACCACGCAAAATACAATAAAAATGTTTAAGTGTCATACAACAAATTTGTTCCCTGACAGTAGAAAATGTGATCATTCATGCTCAAATCAGAAGCAATTAGAATGCTCTCAAGCAGAAGCATATTTAGAAGCTTTTAAACAAACTGGTGGTGTTAATTGCAGGGAAATAATTGAAGAATTTTTATTCTGCGAGGCAAAAGAAGAATTATTATACAGGCTTAAAAAAATATTTTCTCCTTATTGCTCCTTGATAACAGATCCTTCAATGCCATTAGGTGAATGTCTTCATTATGATTGTGCAGCAACAATTAATTCTGAATCTTGTCCATTCGCAGAACAACATAAAATTATGATAGATTGGGAAGGTATTAAAGATGAAATTCCTAGTATAATACAATTATTAGCGGAATCTGGCTTGGAATACCATGTCAGAGAGGCTGAAGATTTAGGAGAAGTAATTAAATATTATGGAAACATTCAGACGTTAGTAGCTACATGGGTAAAATATTATAACATTCAGAACTATAAATGGCCTGTTGAACCTTGGCTTCACCCAGTATTAAACTCTCAAGAAGTGACTTCTGAAATGTTAGATTCAATTTCAAAGGTACCCCATAGTACGTTAAAAAGATGGTTTGAATTTATGCTTCCAAAAGCTGCAAATAATCTTATTATTATTGATCAATTATTAAAGCATCCCATTACTACAAAGGAACTGTGCGATATTATTTTAGATGATAGATTTTATAACAATAATGATATTTATAATCACTTAATAATTTATTCTGGAATTCCAATCAATCATTTATTAAAGTCTACAATCAAATTAAAGAAAAAAACCCCTGGGAAGATATTAAGGTTTCTACTGGTTTAAATCTTTTATGGTCTGGACCTGGACAAGTATCTGGAAATAAATATATTCTAGCATGCAGAAAAATGGGTTATGTAGAATTATCTAATCAAATATATACTATTTTCAAAAGTTATGCCCAGAAAAACAATGAAGAAACACTCAAACCATATTATAACATTTGCAAGCTATTACACTTTAGACCACTAATCCTGCATAGCCCAACTGTATATTTTAAGACTAGTCAGTCTAACAGTAATTTAATTGCAATTAAGAATGCTGCTAGGGCTAGATATTGAATTAATGCAATTACTAAAAGAACATGCACTTACTAGTGAAAATATATTGGATATTTGGGCATACCGGGTTGATATGGGTACTGATTACCCCAGACTATGCAATGTTGTAGGGCTTGAAGGTTGAACAGAATTGCGAACTAAATTACTTGAAATACCGTCCTTGGAATTGTTAAAGATTGCAACTAGAATAGATTCCTTGCAAGGAGAATTGGCATCAGTATTATTAAAATACACTAAAAAAGCAATTGACATTATTACTATTGATGATGTCCTTAGTAACAAGGAACAAAATAAATTGAGCAGAATTATCGTTTGCGAAGCAATATTCGCAGCCCTGGAAGGCAATAACGGCTATCTAAAACATGATGTACTTACAAAATTAATTCGTAGCAGAATAAATCAAATACCACACGGCATAAGCTATTTAGTTACATTCCTTGACAAAAACATAAAACTAACACAGTTAATAAGTTTGTTGAATGAGTATACCGGGGATAGACTTACTGGGACGTAGAAAATTAAATATATTATTAAAACTCTCTCGGTAAATTATACCTGAACTAGATTTTTTACAGAACTAGCGTAAAACCAATCCTTTCTTCATAACAGTTAAATTAAAACAAAAAAGCCTCCGGGAGTTTTCTCGGAGGCTCTTTGTTGTATTATTTTTTCCCCATCTTCGTTAAAGGGCTTACCTTTCGATGAGCATTAATAACGTCCGCATTGTCGAGGTTGGTATAATGTCTTACCATAGCTAACGTAAAAACAAGTAATTAATTGGTTAAAATTACCTTACTCTATTTTCGAAAATATTGATAGAACTAGAGGATTTTCCCTTATCATTAGCGAAATATAGGGTAATAACAAACACACAGGATTCTCTTTAAATCTTTAAATGTAGACCGTATAAGAGAATAAATCCTGTGTGTCTGACAAAGTGTCAATGGGAAAAACTCAGTAATGACGCGGTTTTGGCGGAACTGCAGACGCACAGGACTTAAAATCCTGCGGGGATCAAACCCCGTACCGTTCGATTCCGGTCTCGGGCACCAGCGCATTACACACAGCAAGACATAATAACTGTGTTTGATTTTTAAGGGCTAAAAAATCCAGATCACCTGCTGGTGATCTGGATTCTGCTTTTTGGCGCCAAGTGCATCAAGGACCATCCTTATTAATTAAAAGCTTTTGCAGCGTATTACTATTACGCTGTTAACTCTTAACTGTGGATAAAGCCGCTTTAATTTGGTTCTTGCATCATCGGTCGTGAATTGCCAGTCAACACCTTTTTGTTTTTTGTTTCTTGCAGTTTCCCATTCCGACAGTTCAAGGCGGAGGAAATTGATTGACGAAATTCGGCGTTCCAGACACTGTTTGGACATTACGCTCAGTTCGATTTCGGCTATGTTAAGCCAGCTTCCATGCTTTGGCGTGTAATGGATCTCAAGGCGTTTAGCAAGGCTTCTGGCTACATCCGGTGTAAATGCTTCATAAAGCGATGCCGTGGTATGAGTGTTCAAATTATCCATCACTAACCGGATCTTTTTTGCTTTTGGATAATAAACCTCAAGCAGTTCCCGGACCTGGTTTGCCCAGTCAACCCGAGTTCTTCTTTCACAGACCGTTACATGTCTCCAGCCTGCCAATGGTTCTGTGAAGACAAAGATGCTGCAGGTTCCGTTGCGGACATACTCACCGTCCTGACACTCAGGCCTTCCGGCCTTCATCGGGATCGGGGTTCTGTTCTCACCAAGGAGCTGGTACGGCTTTTCGTCCATGCAGACGACCGGATATAGTCTGCAATATTGCTGCTGGTACAGATCCAAAACATCTTCCATACAGGCGACGAAGGCGGCGTTCTGTTCAGGCGGAATACACCAACATTTACGGAGATGTGGTTTTAGTTCGTTTTTTTAAAAGCCGTCCAACGGCCACATAAGAGATGCTGTCAAAGTACTGTAATTCAACCGCTTTATCCGCCAGCAGCCTTAGCGTCCATCTGGATCGTCCCGACGGGGGTGAACTGCAGCTCAATGCGATGATCTTTGCTTCCACTTCACCGGTAATCTTCGGTTCAACGGGCGGCGTTTCGCGTTTCTTTCTGCCGAGCGCAGCCTGCAGCCCATGTTCCGAGTACTGATTTCGAATGGTATGAACGGTTTGCGGGTGAACATGAAACAACGCTGCTATTTCAACTTCGCTCTTTCGCCCGCCCGTGCCGTTCTCATCAGCTGCCAACAGAATATTGGCATGCATGATGGTTTTTGCCGGGGCGGAACCCCTGGAAACGATCTTGAGCAGGGTCTTCCGCTCCTCATCAGAAAGACGGACATGGTATCTTATTTTTGGCAAGGCATACCCCTCCCTCCTGAGAAGAGTATACCACGAAAATGAGTTTCATTATAGTTTAAGATTTAACAAACTACTAGTTTATAACTCACGACTGTTTCACGCGCCAACATCCCGCCTGATTTCTTCAACTTCCGGCTTGCTTAAAATGATCAGAGCCGCCAGCACCATCACCATGCCGGTAAGCGCGTATACCGACAGGGTCTCATGGTAGATTATGTATCCCATTATAGTAGCGCTTACCGGTTCTGAGGAAGATAAGATAGCGGCCCGTCCGGTATCAATATAGTTTAATGCCACGGTGAATAAAATATAGGGGGCTGCCGTACCGATCAGGGCATGTAAAAACAATAGTCCCCCCATAGAAAGCGGCGCCGCCCCGACTAACGTTCCAAGCTGCCCCCAGTCTGTAAAAAATGCCAGTCCCAGGCTTGCACAGATAAAACACCAGGTGTTAATGGTCAGGGAATGGTAGCCTTTGTTAATGGCAATCCTGGCAAAAATGCTTAAAAAAGCATAGCCGATGCCGGATAAAAGACCGATCAGAATACCATAGGCGGAAAAAGTAGCCCCACGATCGAAAATGCCGCAGACCAGTACGCAGCCGCAAAAAGCCAGCAGCAGGGTTTTTATTTTCCAGGGGGTGATTTTTTCCCGAAAGAATACGTAGGCTAAAATGACGACAAAAAACGGCGCTGTGCATAAAAGAATTGCCGCCAGTGATAATGTAAGCTCATTGATGGCGATATTGTAGCATGTGTTAAAGCAGGCCGTGCATAAAAAACCTGCTCCAAAAAAGATCCATATGTCTTTGGGATTGATTTTCAGCAGTCTTTTATCGTATATCAGCAAGCCGGCTGTCAGCATGAGCATAGCGCCAAACATTCGGCATTCGACAATGGTTGTATTATCCAGGCCCATTGCGCTCAAGATTCTGACAAAGGTACCGATTGCCCCCCACATACATCCCGCGATGATTACTAAAAACGGAGCTGTCTTTTTTAACATGTTGTGCCTACCATATGTGCTTTCCTGTATTTTAAGCAAATTTTAAGAATGATAATGAAGCTTATTTGGGGGACAAGCCGTTAAACTGTTTGTGGCGGCTTGTCGCGAAATGGCTCTTCCTACCATTGTATCCAAGTATAATTATACCAGAATAGCAGGTGCTTTTGGCTCGAAAGGTCGAAATATCTTGAAAACAGGCGTTTTTTAGAGAACGGTTGTGTCCAGTAAGCGCTTGATGCGCGTGCTGTTGTTATCTTGATTCAGGAGCGCCAAACACCCACTCCTTAGTCACCCTTTCGTTGTCCTTTAAGTCCTCATCCCGGCCGGATACAGTCGAGGCAATGATAAACACCGCTCATTCACAACCATAATGAACCTTCATGCACAATATTGAAATTTTTTCGCATATCCCTTCGTTTTGACACAATTACCGTTCATATGCATAAATCCCGGCATCCCGGAACATGATAAGCCTGGGAGGTGCATCATATGACAATACAATTGACCCAGAAGGAAAGAACCATGCTTGAGGATCAAAAGGTCCACGAAGAGGTCTGCATCCAGAAATATACCAATTACGCCCAACAGGCCAGTGACCCGCAGCTTATACAGCTTTTCAACCAGTACGCGTCTCAGGAACAGCAGCACTACAATACCATCAATCAACTTCTGCAAGGGCAACAACCCAACACTGCTGCCAATCAAGGCGTACAGCAGCAAGCCCAGCCGATGCAAAACCAAAAACTTGCCGGAATGATAAACCAGGAAGACGCCGCACTCTGCACAGACATGATGATGACCGAAAAATTTGTATCCGGCAGCTACGACACTGGCATTTTTCAAACGGCAAATCCGCAGGTTCGTCAGGCATTGCAGCACATCCAAAGAGAAGAACAGCACCACGGTGCAGGAATATTGAACTATATGCAACAAAACGGAATGAATAAGCCGCAATAAAAGCTATTTCTAAAAAAATACTGTAATCGCCCCGCCTCTGGATTTAACCGATATGGAGCGGGGCTATTCAGTTGTCTTAAAGCGCCGCCACGGTCCCATCCACCATAAACATCTTCACGCCGGGGATGCCGGGGTTTTCCATCTGCACGTCACTTGCAGTGGTAAAGACCAGCACATGGTCGTGTTCTCCGGACGGCTCCAGGAGGGTTGTCCTGAATGTTACCATCTACTGGTACCATGACCCGCTTAAAAAAAACTCCTTTTGACAAGGTAGAAATGTATGGTAATGCGGACGAGCCCGGTCTCAGGCAGTGATATCGCTGTATAGGACCAGTGGATAGCCGTTAATAACGTATTGCTTGCTGATGATGACACGCTTGACCTTGTCTCTGAAAATAACTTTATTTGGTACCATTGTCCATGGAATTTCAGTTGCGATAAAACAACAGTGTTCCATCTCTATCGAATCCACGGCAGGTGATGATAATCTAATTCGCAGGCATATGCTGGGTTATACAGTGGATTCCGCCTCCCCACAGGTTAACACTTTCAGCATTGATACCAATTATATTGCGTCCTGGGAATACACTCTGAAATATCCCCTTAACCTGTTCTTCGGCAGCTTTCAGTTTTTCTGAACGCCCGGGCTTCCAATAAGTCTGCATCAATACCGCTCCGTTTGTGACAGCATAATTCAGATAGCTGCGCACGGGAATTTTGCCGGTATCGTCCACCTCCCCGTAAAGTGTGGGAGGCATCGGAACCCTGATGATGTTAAACGGCTTTCCATCCTGATCAGTCGAGTTAAGCAATATATTGTAGTTTTCTTCCATGCGCAGGTATGAATTTTGGGAATCAGAATTTGTATATCTATCCCCCGGCAGGACCTGTGCCAAAAGTATCGTATCCGGACTTGCAAAACGTGCTATTTCATTAATGTGCCCTTTTGTAATTAGATCATCTTCGGCAAGTCCCTGTTTAAGCCAAATTACTTTCTTTACCCCAAGGACTCTTTTATATTCATTTTCAATCTGCTCTTTGGTCAGCCCCGGGTTTCGGTCCAACGCGACCGATTCAGTAAGCATGATCGTACCTCTGCCGTTAGACTCTATGCCGCCCCCTTCGGAAACCAGGTTGGTACTGATGACAGGCAGACCAAGCGCTTCAGCTGCCCGCTTGTCAATATTGCTTTCAATATCGGCAAAATACTGACTGGAACCTCTGCCGTAGTTATTGAAACCAAAATTAACAACATGCAGCCTGTTCTGACTGTCTTTGACGAAAACCGGCCCGACATCTCTGGTCCAGATGGACAGGTGCTCAATTATATAATAGTGGACATTTGAGCCGGAATAACCGTTTGCCTGGAGCAAATCTTTAATCTGCGCAATTTCTTCGTTGCTCTGTGATATCAGGTTTACGCCGACATATGGGTCCAAAGACTTAATAATATCGATAAATACCGGGTAAACCGGGTCGCTGGCAGTGCTGTACATCCCTTCGGGCCACTGCAGCCAGATGGCCTGCTGGTTTTCGAATTCTCCAGGGAATACATAAGAAACCGGATCGCTTCCGCCATTGCCATTAATGTTTGGCTTTTCGTAAACTCTGTTGTTTCTGAAAGATTTTACAGAAAACACTATAAGCAAGCAAACAAAAGCAGCTATAATGATGGCTGAATACTGTTTTTTCACTCTCAGGCCCACCTGTAATAATATGGTTTAATTTATTATCCAAATTATCATCCAAACCAATAACTTGATAAGTATCTATAATTGATAAATCCATATTACATGATTTAAATATCTTAAGTATTGTACCCATTTACAGTTTTAAAATACAAAAAGAAAAGGGACGACATATTGTCGTCCTCGATCCCGGATAAATATAAAATTCATTCAAAATGACATCCAACTATAAATAAAAAACAACTCCAACTATCTCTGGTTAAGACCTTTTATCTCACCCCTACTTCCCCCGGTTAACAAATTCCACAGGGACAACCTAACTCATACTCAAAGTATTAGGGTATAGAAAAACCCGGCTCACATCACCAGGTTTAATCGCTTCCAACCCTTTCATTTAACATAATCTCACGTCACTGTTAACAACTTCTGAAATACCACCGCAGAAGAAACCGCCCTCTCTTTTCAATTCCAGGCAGGATTTTACAGTAAAAAATAGAAAGATGTCTAAATTATTTCTTTTGCGGAGGCAAGCATGATTGCCATAGTGAAAAGCACTGCCTTGAGCGGCCTGGATGGTCAGATCGTGGAAGTTGAGGTGGATGTGTCTAGAGGTCTGCCCAGCTTCGACATAGTTGGTCTGCCAGACATTTCGGTGCGTGAAGCAAAGGACCGTGTCCGCACAGCCATCAAAAACTCCGGGCTTGAATTCCCGGTCAAGAGGATTACAGTCAACCTGGCTCCCGCCGATCTAAAAAAAGAGGGGCCGGTTTACGATCTCCCTATCGCAGTAGGGATCCTGGCTGCCACTGAGCAGCTGCCTCCTGAGCGCTTCCAGCAGTATGTTTATCTCGGGGAACTGTCCCTTAATGGCTCCCTGCGAGGCATAACGGGTGTGCTCCCCAACGTGCTGGCTGTAAGGGATGCAGCTTTACAGCAGGTGGTTGTCCCTATGGAAAATGCGAAGGAAGCGGCACTGGTGGAAGGAATTGATGTTTTTCCGGCTTCCTGCCTCGATGAACTGGTAGCTTTCCTGCGCGGCAAATATGAAATAACCCCTTACAAGTTGGACCTCAAAGAATTGCAGGACCAGCTGGAGGAAGGGGCTTTTTTTGATTTTGGAGACGTCAAGGGCCAGCAGACGGCCAAGAGGTGCCTGGAAGTAGCCGCGGCAGGCGGCCATAATGTAATTATGCTCGGCAGTCCCGGTTCCGGTAAGACCATGCTGGCCCGCAGCCTGCCCGGCATACTGCCTGACCTGACCTTTCAGGAGTCTATAGACGTGACCAAAATACACAGCCTGGCCGGACTGCTTCCTGCCAACCGTCCGTTGTTAACCAGGCGCCCTTTCCGCTCCCCGCACCACACCGCATCAACGATAAGCATAATTGGAGGCGGGAGGATTCCCAAGCCTGGTGAGGTTTCACTTGCCCATCACGGGGTTTTGTTTCTGGATGAGATGCCGGAATTTCACAAGGACACCCTGGAAGCGCTACGCCAGCCCCTGGAAGACGGCGTGGTGACTATCTCCAGGATTAACGCCTCCCTGACCTACCCGGCCAGGTTGATGCTGGTGGGGGCGCTCAACCCTTGCCCGTGCGGTTATTATGGTGACCCAAGCAGGGAGTGTTCCTGCTCGCCGCTGCAGGTGCAGCGCTATATTTCCCGGCTTTCCGGTCCTCTCCTGGACCGGGTTGACCTCCACATCCAGGTGCCCAGGCTGCCTTACGAAGATATATCACAACAGCCCAGGGGTGAAAGTTCCCGTGAAATCAAACAGAGGGTGGAACAGGCACGGGAAATTCAACGGCAAAGGTTTGCCGCAGAGAAACAAATTGGGGGACCAAGAAGAAGTAAGACTTCCTCTGTGACCTGCAATGCCGGCATGGGCCCAAGAGAGGTAAGACTGTACTGCAAACTCCATAAGAACGCCAAAGCTTTGATTAAGGATGCTTTTGGGAGGTTGAACTTGAGCGCGCGGTCTTACGACAGAATTCTAAAAGTCTCCAGAACCATAGCTGACCTGGCCGGCAGTGATCTTATTGAGGAAGGTCACGTGGCCGAAGCGCTGCAGTACCGTTCCATGGACAACAAGAACTTATCTTAAAGAGAGGGTATGAGGCCCACCAAGGATTATTCTTATATGATAAACATTAAGGCCTTTCGGATAATCCCGGAGGACGCATGTCTATATCCAAGGTAGGCCCACCGGCAATCGCCGGAGAAAACCAGAAGTCCATTTTAAATGAGAGGAAGAACAAAATGAAAATTAATTTGACGAACGTCCAAAAGACGCTGCTGCTGCCTTTATGGGGGAGGGCCAAGCTAACCAAAATTGGCAATCCGGTTTTAAGCGACCCCAAAGCAGTTGAAATTGTGGAACAAATAGTCGAATATGATTTTGCAGGCGTGGAAAAGATTTTTAGCGATTTTTTTAATGTTGGATGGATCACAAGAGCAAAAATGTTTGATGAAACGATTAAAACCTTCTTATCAAATCATTCTGAAGCCACTGTGGTAAACCTTGGCGCCGGCCTGGACACTACCTTTTTCCGTATCGACAACGGTAAATCGCGCTGGTATGACCTGGACCTCCCCGACGTCATAGAAATAAGGAAAAAAATAATCCCGGAAGGCGAACGTTCAAAATGCATAGCGGGATCCATGCTTGACCCGGCCTGGGTAAAGGAAGTCTCAGCCGGTTCGTCCGATGTTTTGTTCTTTTCAGGAGGGGTGCTGTTTTACTTCACCGAGACAGAAATAAAAGAATTGTTCAAGCTTTTAGCAGACAACTTCCCCGGCGCAGAAATAGTTTTTGATACAATATCTACGCAGGCTGTTCCAATTGTCAACAAAGGGCTTAAAGACTCAGGCCACGAATCCGCCCAAATAAAGTGGGGAATCAACGAGGCAAAAGAATTATCCGGATGGGACCGGAGGATAATCATATTAGAGGAATATCCGATGTTTTCACGTTTAAAAAACAAAGATTTTTTGGGAGAAAATATTGCTTTCTATATGATGCAAAACGATAAAATCAAGGGCTCGAATATTTTTCACCTTAAATTTGCGAAAGCAGATTCCTAACTTTTTTGATTCTTCTACCCAAGGCAAATTACCTTCCAAGCATGTCATGAGGGTCAACATCCTTTACCTTCCCATCAAAGTGTTTTATACCAGTTCCGGGATGAGTATCCTCTTTGGGAATTACGGTATTTGTTTGCTCCGAACAACCAAGGTCCCCTGGAGCTTCACATAATTCCTCCAACTCCTCGGCCGTTACATCCCGAATATCCCCAGCGTCGAAATTTCTTAACCGGTCGGCAGTTGTCCTTCGTAATTCTTCTGCCCTGGTTGATCGTAGTTCGTCAGCTTTTGGCATTGCTCCGTACCCCCACCAATATAATTTATTCCTTAGCTTGTCCCTCCGTTCGGACTTTATCCGTATTGTTATTAACGAAATGATAGCGGTACCAAGGTAGTCAATTAATTAATGGCAAATCCAAGGCTTCCCCCCAAACAGCCATGATATTAAACTCCCAAAAACAAAAAAGCCCGAAGGCTCATTAATCTTCATTACTTTGCTGTAATTAAGCTTGATTAAATATAATTACCTTATAATCAACAAGTTAGATTTTTTTAGCTCTATTTACCTCCGATTTTTCCTGTAACATGTTTCGTAGTATATTAAAATCAATCTTTTTAAGTGATTGAGGACTCTTATATTGGAGAACTTCTGCAATCGCGTATTCAACCTCGTCGGGGTGATATCCATATGAAACCAACCGTTTGCGTATTTCCTTTAATTTCATGAGTTTCACCCAAATAATGAATAAGTTATTATTTATAATATTCCGCGAAAGAAAATAGCCCTACAGATTATTCTTTAAATCAGGTTTATCTTTTGGGACTCTTATAACTTGTCCAATATGCAATGTCGAATTAATTGTCAATCCGTTTAATTTTGCTAATTCAGAAGTGTAATCAACTTCTTGGTAGTATCGCTCAGAAATAGTTGCAAAGCAATCGCCTGCTTGAACGACATGGAAAATAAATCCATCTACATCTTTATCGTCAGAAGTTTTTGTGGTTGGCAATATCTGTGTTGCTTGTGCATAAATTTGTTCCTTGAGTGATGCATTTTCACTATTAAGCTGGGATATTGTAGCTCCCAAATAAGAAACTTCACATTTAAGGCTCCATATGATTGTAAGCATAATCACAAATAAAAGTACTATACCGAGAGGTAAAAGCCGATCTTTCAATTGTGCCGCAAGCACTGATATTCCCTTAGATTTGTGGATTTGCTTTTCTAGTTCACCAATGCTCTTCCCGAAAACCTCGTTGGATTGCTGATTGATTTAATTCATCTCCCCTTAGTAACTACTATACTATTCGTCAAAATCCAAATAATCTTTAATTAATTAAAGACAAAACAAAATACCCGCCGATACTACGGGTAACTACTACTGCCAGCTGGAGTCCAAAGCAAGGGTAAAATAGTCTATTTCAGTTCTTCCTTAATACATGTGACTTGTATTCCTTCCTCTTTGGAAATAGTACTGGCCAAGCTGGCCTTATTTATCAAATTATCAACAGCAATAGCAAAATAAGAGCCTATACATGTACCGTCCCTGCCTCCTCTTGCTACACCAGCAACAATATTTATCGGTACTCCAAACTCTTTTGTTAGTACTGCTACTTCATTAACTATTTTAATGGCCCATTCCTTAGAGCGTTCAGTATCTTCTGTGGTAATCACCATAAATTCATCTCCGGCATAACGTCCCGGAAAGTAAACACCATTTTCCGTTCTCTCTGAAAGCAATCGTCCTATAATTTTTAGGCAGATGTCTCCTCTAACGTGACCGTACTTTTTATTTATTTTTCCGAAGCCGTTGATATCGAAGAAGATAACCGTAAGCTCCTTCCCCTGGCTGAGAATATTTTCTGCCATATACCTTAAATATGGGGCTTTTTTAAGGCCAGTCAGCGTATCTTCATGCTTACCGGCCTCAGCCAGAAGACTTTTTTTAGTAACAATTCCTACTAGTTTACCGCTCTCAAATACAGGCAACCTTTCTACTTGTTTTTCTTCCATTAAATTAATTGCATCCCAAAGGGACGTATTTGTATAAACAAATACTGGATTTTTGGACATGGCGTCTGCAATAATACGGTTCATATGAGAACGCCGGGCATCCCTTGAAGTGATCATTCCACAGAGTTTACCGTCCTCTAAAACTGGAAGTCCACCGATACAGTTTTCTTCCATTAATGAGACGGCTTGTTCGACACTGTCGAGAATATCAACCGTAATGACAGGACTGCTCATATAATTAGAAATGGAAGCCATTAAAGTTCCACCTCTAGACTAATCGCAAGCACAATATCAACCTGTGCTTTTAATAATGTTGTTTCAGATGCAACCTTATCTGCTTCATTCAAAACAATTTCCAGTAATTTTTCATTACTAACCATTTTTGATAGTGACTTACGAATTACTACCGCTTCGAGAGGTCCTTCCTCAATTAAATGTATTTCGTACTGACCGGGACACATTAAATCTATCATTCTCTTTACGGCTTCCGGACCTATGGGAGCTCTTCTTCCAATCAATAACACATCCTGAATTGGCGGAATCTCAAACTCACTTAACTTCATCGAAAATAGCGCCTTTCTTCCAGGTTCAACCTTTTGAGCATGCAAATTAGAACACCACCATTTCATTTAGAAAATCAAATATGCTAATCGAATTATTCTTTCTGTCAAATAGGGATCAAACTGCATTCCAGAATTTTTTTCAATTTCACTTAAACTTTCATCCCATGCCTTTCCTTTTTTATAAGGCCTGGAGGTTCTCATTGCATCAAAAGCATCAGCAACGGCAATTATTCTAGCCCCTAAAGGTATATCGTTTGCTTCGACACCGAAATATCCTTTTCCATCCCATCGTTCATGATGGTACAAAATTAATACAAGGAGTTCTTTAGCCCAGGAATAAGGCTTCAGCATAACAACTCCAGATTCAGGATGTCTCTTAATAATACTCCATTCCCTGCCAGTTAATTGTTCTTTTTTAGATAATATACTTTTGTCAATCTTAACCTTGCCAATATCATGTAATAAAGCGGCATTAGTGATTATCGAAATATCTTTATCTTGTAATCCCAGATGATATGCAATACGACATGCAATGTAACTAACGCTAATAGAATGACGATAAATTTCAAAATCATAATTATTTAATGCAATCATTAATTTGTTAATCTCGTTAAGCAAAAGCTCATACCCCTTCCTAAACTGTTAAAGAAAAGGGCATAAAAAAAGAAATTACCAAGCCATTTCTCTTGTAGCCAGACAATCACACCAGTAAACATAACTGATAAGAGTCTTAGCTTTGCGTCCCACCCTTTCGGAATGGTTTGCCCTTAAACAACAGGTGGTATGCTTTTTAGAAAATATTCAATAAATTATACAACTATGAGTATACATTTATCAATAGTTTGAATTTATTTTTTTGGGAAGGGCAAAAATATATTAAAATTTAATTGTTCATTCAAGGGATAAATAAAAATGAGGTAAAATATGGTTGATATTTTGAAAACATGTGGATTGAATCTGAGGCATTATAGAAAGGCTAAAGGTTTAACTTTAAATCAATTATCTCAGGATATTGGCATAACTAGTTCATATCTTGGATATCTCGAGAGGGGACAAAGAAACCCTTCCCTGGCAACAATAGCCAAAATAGCAGAGGCTTTGGAGGTAGAGCCTTATCATCTCCTGGTAAATTTTGAGAATAATTTTGACCGGTCGTTACATAATTTGATTATTATGTTAATTACAAGAAAACGAATTGATGAAGTAATTTTTTTACAGGAAGTACTAACATCCTATTTAAAATCCATAAAGAATAATGACAGGCAATAGTTAAGCGGCGTAACTTTATAGTATAAATTATCAACCTGCGAAAAAGATTGATATGAGCTGAGTATTTCTTTGTAAGACACAAAAGCCCCGCTCCGGAGAGCGAGGCCTTTTGTATGTCTGCATATATAGTTTACCGAAATTGAAGTGGTATTATCCCCCGATGGAGGTTCGTTGATACGTATACCAAAGCTGGAGCTACTGCAACTTCTTCAGGTAGAGCCGTAGCCGGTACTTTTCCAAAACCCGACGGCTTCGTTTAGAGTTAGAAGATTCTTGTTTGCTATGGGCTTATGCCCTTGACGCAGAAGCCTTTATATGATAAATTATGTCGGTATTCTTATTGTTAGTATTCTAACTATCCAATAGGGGTGGTGCTGATGAATTTCCAGGAAGCTAAAGAATTGCACAATTTATTGTTTTCCTTTATAGGTATGTTTCATGAAAAGTTTCTATGCCGGTTCCGCCAGCATTATGACGGCAATCCCAGGCTTAAAAAAAACCAGGTCAAGATTATCAGTATTTTATACCAGCATGATCACCTGATCCCAACTGAAATCGGTAAAATGCTGGATATAGAAAAAGGTAGTCTGACTACCCTTATAGATCAATTGGAAGATATGGGCCTGATTATACGACGCGCTGATCCCTGCGACAGACGAAAGTTATTAATATCACTCAGTGCTGCCGGCAGAGATGAAATGAATAAAATTATGGATGATCACACCCGAAGCCTGAGTGTTTTTTTCCGAGGCGTAGATCCCGGAGAAATAAAACAATTTGTAGCCAGCTTGCAATATGCAGTAGACTTCATGAAAAAATTTTAAAAGGTGAATGTTGACAAAATGGAAAAAAGCTTAGAAATGCGCGATCGAAATATAGGCAGTCTGTTATGGAAGTTTTCCTTGCCCGCTATCGTGGCTATGCTCATTAACGCACTCTACAACATTGTCGACAGGATATTTGTAGGGCGTGGGATCGGATTTGTCGCCATCGCCGCAACAACTGTGGCTTTCCCCATTATGATTATTCTAATGGCTGTATCCATGTTGATCGGAATCGGCGCTACGGCATTGATTTCCATCCGTTTAGGACAGCAGAAAATGGAAGAAGCCGAAAAGGTAGCCGGCAATGCCATGGTTATGATAATTTTATTGCCGGTCATTATAGCCGTAATATACCTGCTCTTCCCCGAGCCGATTTTAATATTCTTTGGGGCAAGTGAAGAAGTTTTACCTTACGCCCGGGATTTTGTGCACATTATTATGCTGGGAGCGGCTTTTGGTTCCATCAGCATGGGGATGAACAACTTTATCAGGGCGGAAGGCAATCCCAGGTTGGCTATGTTTACACAAATTACCGGCGCGTTGATAAACGGAGTTTTAAACTACATTTTCATTTTCAAGTTGGGACTGGGGATAAAAGGTTCGGCTTTAGCTACTTTGTCCGGCCAATTCCTTTCAGCAGTCTGGGTATTGAGTTATTTCCTTTCAGGCAGAAGCCTGGTCAAAATCAGATTAAAAAACCTTAAGTTGCAGCTGCCTATAATTATCAGCATTATATCTATTGGCTTTGCCCCTTTTGCCATGCAAGTCGCCAACAGTGTTCAGCAATCAATACTTAATAAAACCCTCTTGGTATATGGCGGGGATTTAGCTCTTTCGGCTGTGGGCATTATTATGAGTATAGCTGCCTTATTATTCATGCCGATAGTGGGCTTAAGCCAGGGAGCACAACCCCTTATAGGCTTTAATTACGGCGCCCGGCAATATGACAGGGTTAAAGAGACGGTGAAAATAGCGGTGATCGCCGGCACCTGCATTGCTGTAGCCGGCTATACGGTCATTCATATCTGGCCGGTCCAAATTGTAGGGCTATTCAGCAAAGGGGATACGGCGCTTACGGAAATGACCTCACAGGCCATGCGGGTGTTTTTTGCGCTATTTCCGGTTGTAGGATTTCAAATAATATGTTCAAACTATTTTCAAGCAGTGGGCAAACCGGTACAATCTACCATACTCAGCTTGTCCAGACAGGTACTGCTGTTTATCCCCTTGCTTCTGATCCTGCCAAATTTCTGGGGAATCAACGGAGTTTGGAGAACAGCGCCGATAGCCGACGGCCTGGCAGTGCTGTTGACGGCTACCCTTATTTACTTGGAAATGAAAAACCTCCCGCAAAATCATCTAGTGGTTGCACAGGTTAAGCAGTCTGTTTGAATTTTTATAATAGGAGCAGACCAAGATATCTCAGTAGTGCCCAGAAATCATAATTTCCAAAAAGAAAAACCACCTGCTTTTTAAAGCAGGTGGTCCACAACAAGTGAGATATGCGGTAAGCTCCTTAACTGGCATTATTCTCCAGCAGGAAAGCATTTATAGCTAATCAATACTTCATATGAATTTTCATTAACACAAAAGCATCTACGCTTACCTCTTTCAAAACATTCTATCCTCAGTTACAAATTCCGGCGCCCACCTATAGTATTCCTTGGGATACGCTTTCTTAAGCCCTTTGTAGTTGGCCTTGACGAGCTGTACGGCGCCTTTCCTGGTCCGGTAGGTCATAACAAGTCCCTGTTCCTGCAGGGCGTCGATGACCTTCCCCAATGCTTCATCATCTGCTTCGATATATTGCTCGATATCACCCAGTGTCATATGCAGACCCTGGTTGATCCGGTAGTCTTCGCCAAGTACAGCCAGCACATTTTCTTCGCTAAGCGCTAATTTCTTCTCAACAGGGTCTGCCGCCGGTACCGGCACACCCAGCTTTTCGCTTATGACCCGGCGCGGCATCTGCATATCCTCCGCCATCAGTTTGAGCCCGGACCTGAAAATAACTAACCTACAGGCTTCTAGAGTACCCCCCGCAATATAATCTGTCTTGGCAACTTCAAATACATTCTGAACCGGATAGAAACGGTTCACCCCGTCACCACCCATAACCTGAGTGGCGTCACAGCTTGATGCAAATGTGTTTTCAGCACCACATGCCTTTACCATGCTTGCTTCGATGGTAATGTCCTTGCCAAGATCCCAAAGGTATGCGGTGTAGTAAACGGACATACGCGTCGTTTTTAGCCGCATGATGATATCAGCGATTCTGGTCTGGTTACCGGCAATATCAATGGTGGGTCTGCCGAACTGGACCCTCCTTTGAGAATAAGGTACTGTATATTGCAATAATATTTGCTGCCAGGCAGCGGCCGAGGCGGAAATCAGGGTTCTCTCAAAATTGAGCCCGTGCATCAAAACCTTCCAGCCTTCACCCTCCTGGCCGATTCTGTTTTCCACCGGCGTGATAACATTATCGAAATCAAGGGAACCATTTTGTACGTTCTCGAACCCTAGAATTTCATTGATCCGTTCTGTGGTAAAGCCGGGTACCCCTTTTTCAACCCAGAAAGCGGTGAGATGACGGTGTTTTTTAACATCTTCCGGATTGTTGCTTGTCCTGGCGTAGACAATATAATGTTGCGCCACACCGGCTCCGACGATAAAGCGCTTCTTGCCGTTGAGGACATAATGATCCCCTTCCGGTTTCGCTTCAACTTCTATTCCAGCAGCATCGGTACCAGCGGTCACTTCGGTAATACCAACACACCCGATCTCACCTTGGGCAATACGCGGCAGATACTTTTTCTTTTGCTCTTCCGTACCGAAATCTAGAAGCTGCATTACGCCGCCCATCATATTTCCCACGATGATCCTGCCCAATCCCGGGCTAACTTTGTGAACTTCCTCGGCCACGATGCAGCCGCCTGTGCAGCCCAGGCCCATTCCACCATATTCCTTGGGGAAGGCGGCGCCTGTAAATCCTGTTTTACCAAATTCCTCATATAAATCAAAGGGGAATTCCCTCGTCCACCTGGTCTCCATTTCCCGTTTCGCTATCTTTTGCATAAACGCCCTTACATCTTTTGCTAACTGTTTCTGTTCTTCACTCCACCAGGGAAAACTCTCCATTTTTTTGCCTCCTTTTATATTGAATAGTTAATTTGATATTATCCGGGTAATACCGCTAAATCATTGCATCTTCCTATAGCTGGTATTCTACCCTCTTTTTTTGCCCTGCGTTACATTGTGGAATATTCCACAATGTAACGGACGCAACTTCACTGCTAGCTTTATCATACTGATTCCTATTACACACAATATAAGCAGCCTCAAGTTGAAACAGCCATGCGATTAAAACCTATGCCTTAGCCTCCATGGACCTGGCTGCCCGGTCTTTTTTATTCTTGTTCTGCACAATCAGAGTAAGCACGACACCGATAATACTCATTGAAGCGGCAATCATGAAGGCCATCGTATAATTCCCGTTGCTAGCTTTAATACTGGCAGCCAGGATAGGGCCAAGATATCCGGCTAAAGCAAAACCGCAGAACATGATGCCGTAATTAACCCCGTTGTTTTTAGGACCGAACATGTCAGCCGTAAGTGCCGGGAAGATGCCCATAGTGCCGCCGAAACAAAAGCCAACGAACATAATGGCCGCAACAAAAGTACCATAAGAGGCAATACTGGACAAAGATAATGTCGCTGCGCCGGCAATAATATACATGATAATCAGCGCAGGATAACGGCCAATTTTATCCGACACCGCACCCCAAAAGATCCGGCCGAACGTGTTGGCCATGGCCAGCAGGCTTACCCCTACAGCTGCTGCTGCCGGGGTTACTTTGGTTACTTCCTGAATAATAGGTGAAGCCTGACTGATAATCATCAAACCGGAAAATGCGCCGGCGGTAAGCATTACAAATAGCACGTAAAACATAGGATCCGAGAGCATTTGGTTCCAGTTTTTATCCACTCCGGATACTGTCGATGTAGCCGTAGGCGCCGGCGGATTCCAGCCTTCCGGCTTGTAATTGTCGGGAGCCTTTTGGATGAAAAATGAGAATACTGCAATTATGACAATGTAGGCAATACCCAACGTCTTAAAAGTGTTAAGGATGCCCATGCTGGCAATCATAGAGTTAGCAATAGGGGGCACGATGATAGATCCACACCCGTAACCGGCAGTTGCTAATCCAGCCACTAGACCCCGTTTATCAGGGAAAAACTTGACTGTATTGGCTACCGTGCAGGAATAAATTATCCCCATACCTAAACCCATGATAACCCCGTATGACATATACAGCCATGATACCGATGTCGAAAAGCCGGCCAGTAAAACGCCGCCGCCGAACATGAATGCTCCGAAAAATATTACCCACTTGGGTCCAATTTTGTCCTGAATTCTTCCGCCCGTGATCATCGTTATAGGACCAACACCGTTAGAAATCGTAAATGCCAGAGCCGCTGCGGCAGCAGTACATCCTAACGCAGCGATAACTGGTTTGGCAAAAACACTCCAGGCGTAACCGGAACCAATACAAAGGTTGATAACCACGCTGGCGATCAAAATAAGCCATCTTTTAGTTTTTAAGTCCATGAATAATGCCTCCTTTATAAAAATAGCTATCATTTGTTATGCCATGGGAAATATTACCTATATTATGGGGACATTTATTTACCCACACTATAGCAAGAAATTCAATTATTCATGGATACACTTGACATGGAAACTGGTACCATCGTTTTCAATGCCTGAGGATGAAGCAGCTTCGCTGCATTCCTTATCATCTGTGGACGATAGAATCATTCTCCATGTCAAGAGTCCGCTTTGCTTCGATAAGTACTCCGTTTGATTATAAAGAAAACATATCCGGTTAAACTATTTTACTTTTGCGTCCCAAATAGCCTTTAAGCCGCCGTTGCCCCAAACAGGCTGGAAGATTTCAGCAGGCATCAATCTAGGGCCGCCTGCCGGGATGATCGGAGCGAACTCCATCTGATCCAGAATATCTTTCTGAAGATCTACGCCCGGTGCGATCTCAATCAGAACCATACCTTCCAAAGTTCTTTCAAATACGCATCTTTCAGTGATATAGAGCAGCTTCTTACCATTCTTAGCGGCCAAGTTTGCGTCAAAGGTCAACTGTAAGCATTTCTTCACGAACTTCTTCAGTTTGCCTTCTTGTTTAATAACAAGCTTACCGTCTTCAATAGTTTCCTCTAAACCCTTGGCAGTGAAAGTACCGATGAACAGAGCAGTATTAGCACCTGCAGTTATGTTGGCAAATCCACCTACGCCGAGAGTTATGCCGTTTAGAAATGAAGTATTGATCGAACCGTCTTCCTGTGCTTCGGATAAACCGAATACACCAAAGTCGAGACCTGTTCCGTCAAACCAATCGAAATGCTCGCCCTGGTCTACAGAAGCTTCGACATTCCAGTGGCATCCAAAGTCAGGGCCGCCGCCCGGAACGCCGCCAACAGAACCAGATTCGGAAATCATGGTGATTTCATCCATAACGCCTTCTTCAGCCATTACGCTGCCGCAGAAGGTAGGCAGGCCGATACCAAAGTTACACATCCAACCCGCCTGGGCTTCCATGCAGGCTCTTCTTACCATTACTTTCTTGGGGTCAAGAGGCATCGGTTTTAAGCTATCGCCAATAGGAACTTTTATTCTTCCATTGAGGCCGTACCAATAATTAATGTTTTGCTTGCCGTGCGGCCATAAGCCGTGGACTATATTCTCGGGATGTTCGGCGACTACTATATAGTCAATTAAGTTACGCGCAACTTTAACCAGTTTGGGATCCAGAGACCCTGCCTTGGCAAGACGCTCAACCTGAACAATTACCTTTCCGCCATTAGCTTTCACAGCACGCGCAACAGTTGATAATTCGAGGTTATAAACTTCATTTTCAGCCGTAACATTACCGTTTTCGTCAGCTGTAGTAGCTCTAATTAGACCCTTGGTATAAGGTAGTCCTCTGTAGTAGAGATACTCTTCCCCGTCAAAATCGGGAATGTACTTAATAAATTGTTTATTCTGAGCTGTTAATTCCTCTGTAATCTTCTTTGCGCTGGGATTTAAGCACCCTGCGTCAACCCGTTCGTCCATGAAAGTTCCAAGACCAACCTTTGACATGGCACCTGGCATCCCTCTGCCTTGTTCTCTCCACATCTGCAGCATTGTTCCCAAAGGCATATACCATCCGGGTAATTTATCTTCCTCGATTAGCTTTGCCATTTTTGGGGTTGTGCTTTCGTGCGAAGAAATATCCCATTTTAACATGCCTTCATGGGCGAAACAATCTGCCGGTATGCAGCCTGCAGCATGAAGATGAACCATATCACGGGGATGACCTGTCTCCAGGAACCGTTTCTCGATGGCCTGACCGATTTCATCCGGCCATTCCATTCCGAAAGAGGCTGATAGAATTATGTCCCCATCAGCAAACAGTTCAGCTGCCTTTGCCATCGTAATTACCTTTGCCATAACATCGCTCTCCTTTTTTGTTTATTTTACTGAATAACCCCTAAAATATTTGGGGTGTTCTGCGCGAAATTGATAGAAACCCGGCGCTCTTAAATAAAATCATGCTATGGACAGACAACAAGCTCACAGTTTTTGACAGTTTTGTTTTATAACAATCAAATGCTGCCAAACGTCAACAAACCACAATGTTAACTTATGCGTATTACTATCGAACATATTGAAATATACAAAACTACTATAATCCATACTATTTTGCCAAAAAAAATAAATAATTTTATTCACAAACTAAAATCTAAGAAAATGATTACCCATTGCTAAATCTCGTCATGTTTTGGCAAATGATTGTTTTATTAATTTCATAGGCGTAGAAAGGGCTTTCGTTTAAAATACTAAGCAAATATGACTTCTATATTTAATAAGATTTGGAAGTATTACCTCCAAGTTGTCTTAATTATAATAACAGCCTGGCCGCGCTTTATGGCACGGCCAGGCTTGGTAAAAATTATTTATATAGTTAAAGCTGCATAAAACCCCGAAGCGCTTGCTTGACAAAGCATGAGAAAATTTATTGCCACATGCCAGGATAGACACTACCCCATGCCAGGCTAGACACCACCACACGCCAGGGTAGACATTACCCGTGCTGAGATAGTCTCTGCCACATGCTGGGGTAGACTCGATACGATGTGGTATTATGCAGACCGCTTAATTTGTCATCTTTCCTCCAGCCACTTCTTGAGTAAATGTCTGGTTCTTCCGTCGGTTGCTTTTCCTCTCTCCAATCGGGACATTGTACTTTGATCTACGCCTATCTCTTCAGCGGCCTGCATCTGTGAAAGACCGCTTTGAAGTCGTGCTTTTTTTACAATTGGACCCATAAATGTCGCAGTTCGATCCTGACAGCAAGTTGGATGAGCTTCCCGTTTTTTTATTTTAGGCTCCCTTATTTTACCGTAATGGTCCATGATTTCCTGGGGCGGCTCAATAATGACTTTCCAAATAAGCCATTCCTTCCACCAACCTTTTGTACCAACGATGTCCTCATTAACACTCTCATATTGCCATCCTGTAATAATGTGATCCTGTTGAAGGATATCCAACGCCTTTTCCAAGCGCTCTTTCGTTTGGATCGGGTTATGTTTACTGACTTCTTTATTTACGGCATTCAGAAGGGTTTCTACGTTAAACGGGGCAAGGTAAGCACCCCCACCCTGGCGGTTTCTCCACTGCCAGGTCAGGTAACGAGTCAACCTCTTTTCCCATTGTTGGTTAATGGGATGATATTCTACTGCTTTCTGTGAGATGAGCGCCGTTTGACGTCCGGCTCCAAAAAGAAACTTGGAGAACACATCCCCAGGCCTTACCCGCCAAACATAAGAATCTTTTCCCTCCATAGTTCCCTGCTCGGAGTTACTATCAACAACCCAGGCTTTACTTTCACCCTGCCATTTTACTCTCTTCCGCTGCCTGCCCTTTTTCCCTTCTACTTCTTCAGTTACATCCATCTCAGCCACAACTATCCAGGTATTTGCTAAAATTGCGATATGGCGGGCAATTTCTTGGCGCCACACATTCTTGTATCCACCTCTTCTGCCCGCGCCGTTTTTCTGTGGTTTTAAACCCCTAAAACCTAGAATGTCATCTGCAGTCACTGTGGCTATGTCCTCATAGTGAGATGCTTGTTTTAACCATATAGCTGAGACAATATCCACGACGTCAGCAGTAACGTCATCCATGGACATAACATTTTGTCTCATTCGCTTCTGCCAGGCAATTATTTCAGTATTTGAAAGGTAAGGCTCTACGTCTACAGGGTCCGGCCTGAGCTGAACAATTGCCCTGAGTTTTCTATTGCCGGTAGTCAAGTTAGCAGTGGGCCAACTTTCTCCTTCAGGAATGGTAAAACCGCTTATGGCCAGGACTTCGCGAAACCGGTAATACAGCAAGCAGTTTCCCACTCCCAGCAAGCTCCCACTAAAAGGCGATTCCATGCTTTTATCAATGTGCAATGATATTTTTACATCTTGATTTTTTCCCTCCAGTGCCCTCAAACCCAATATTATCTCCAATTCTTCCATTGAAGGATTTGTCAAATCTATGCTTTTTACTATTGCTCGTGCCAGATCTTGTACGTACATCCCTACAAGATAACGATACCTTCCTGAAAAAACCAGGGCATCATTATATAAATAATTATTAAGTATTTGTACTCTCTGTTCCTTATTCATAGAATCTAAGGCTTCCTTGCCAAAATTACTTTCCAGCCATTCTAACGCCATAACGATTAGGTTGGTTAAAAACCAATTCGCAAACTCTCTCCATATATATTTAACTTCCCGTAATGATTTTTGAAGAAAAGCTTCAACACTAATGAATACTGTATTAAAGTATTCTTCTTTGAGTCCGGTTATATAGTTCCTCTCTTCATCAGTGGTTATTTCAATATAAGGCCTTTCTGTAATTGCATTTTTTAATCCTTTTTCTTTTATAGAATTATTGAGATGAAGAAGATATACATTTAACAATTTGGGGGTTATAAGCCATGCGATCTGTTTTGAAAGAGGATCGTTGTTATAAAAAAGGATAACCCATTCATTTATGAGTTTTGAAGTTATAATCTTTTTTGCCTCTAAGACTCTTTGGTATGTTTTCAGGGCATCTTCTTGATTAGTTTTGCCCTTTTTGTGTATATAATCAAATTCGTAATTTATATTGAGTGGTAGTTTTGGTATATAGAGTAAGACTTTTTCTTTCCCAATATCTACTGTATTAGGGGTAAAGAAGTTCTTGCCAATTAATGACTCAACAGGTATATACTTACATACATCTTTGTGCTTAATATTGGTAATCATGTTCCACCTTGCCTTTCAAACAATCGATCTTACCAGGGTTCATTTGCTTCCAAAAAAGGAGTGTTTAAAACCTGTCCCTTTTTGTCATATGTTATCGGGATTAGAGCAATATGTTAATTATGGGTTAAGTTGTTGTTATACTATAACAATTATAATACTTCTAAAGAATTAGTAAACCGGGACATTTATTTACTATTATTACCAGCACAAAAAGAGACGGTTTATTCTCTTATTTTTATTAGAGAATAAACCATCATATCCAAGTCAGTTATGATACTAAATAAAGCTCTTCTTAATTTATAAAGACATTTCTAAATTGTGTGCAATCTTATACATCCGCAGAGGGATGGCTTGATTTAATAAAATTTTTCTTAATCCTCCCAAAGGTATTGGAAAAACGCTTACTTAATCTTTTCCCCAGGTCATCAAAAATGGTATACACCACTGGGACCAGAACCAATGTGATGAGAGTAGAGAAAGTCAATCCAAAGGCGATAACAATGGCCATCGGTTTCATCATTTCGTTTCCCGAACCACCACCAAGAGCCATAGGCGCCAGGGCCAACACCGTACACAGCGTGGTCATCAGAATAGGCCGCAAGCGGATCGGTCCGGCTTGCAGGATCGCCTCGTTGCGTTCGGTACCCCGCTTTCGCAGGGTATTGATATAGTCGACCAACACGATGGCATTATTGAGAACGATACCCACCAGCATGATCGCCCCGATCAGGCTCATAACACTCAAACGGGTCCCGGTGAGCCCCAGACCGATCACAGCCCCGATAAAGGTGGGCGGTAAGGAAAACATGATAATAAATGGCTGGAAAAGGGATTCAAACTGTGCCGCCATCACCATAAAGACCAGGACAATCGCCATTGCGAGCGCCGTAAAAAGAGCGCTGAAAGATTCATTCATATTTTGCCGCTCACCGCTATAGTCGATGGTATAGCCCTGGGGCAGCGTCATTTTTGCAAGTTGTTCCTGAATATCACTGTTAACACTGCCGGAATCCCTGCCGGAAACATCTGCGGTGATTTCCACCTCCCGGTTTTGATTGGAGCGGCTGATCTCTTTGGGAGAATCTTTAATGGTAATGCTGGCCAGGCTGCTCACCGGCACCCTCACGCCAGAAGAGGTTACAAGCATCAGGCTCTCAAGATTACTCTCTGTTTGGGCGAAATCATCGGACAACTTGAGAGTGATGTCTACCGTGCTATCCCCGGTATGCAAGGTGCCTACCGTCGACCCTCCGAAGGCGGTTTTGATCACCGAAAGCACCTGGCTTACGGAAAGCCCGTAACGCGCCGCTTTCTCACGGTCCACCACGACTTGCACCTGGGTATTACTGGACAGTGAATTTTCTACATTTCTGGTCCCTGAAACCCCTTTGACGATATCCACCGCCTCGTTCCCCAACTCAGTAAGGACATCCAGATCGGTACCCCGGATAATCACATCGACTGCGCTGCTGGACATCCCCATGGCGCCGCCTTCAACCGCTACTGTTATGGTCGCCCCAACAACATCGCTCAAGGCCAGACGCACTTTTTCTGCCGCTTCATTTGCCGTCAGTTTATACTCATCCGTGGATTTGAGCTTAAACTGGATATTGGCCTGATTGCTGTTGGAAATGCCCATAAAGGACCTGCTTCCACCGCCGACAGTTATATAATCTTTTTTAAAACCATCTTCTAATGCCTTTTGGGCCAGCGCATCAACTTCCATAGCCTTTTCACGGGTTGACTCCAACTTTGTCCCCGTGGGCATTTCGATGGTGATATTGACCCCTCTTTCATCCATCGAAGTCATAAACTCCATCCCAATCAGCGGGATACACCCCAGGCTGGCGAAGAACATGATTATGGTAGCAGCCACCACTTTTTTACGGTGAGCTAAAGCCCATTTGAGGGTCTTCTTATACAGGGTAGTAATCTTTTGAAGCCCGTAACCGAAAATAGTAACCGGGTTCTTGGTGCCTTTTTTATACACAAACTCTTCCGGCGCCGGAACGCTTTTCAACATTCTGGAGGCCATCATGGGGACCAGTGTCAAAGCGGCAAACAGAGCACAGGCATGAGAAAAGCTGACTGTAAGCGCCAATGGCTTGAAAATCATGCTGGCGATGCCGCTGACAAAGACAATAGGCAGAAAGACCACGATCTGTGACGCTGCCGAGGCCATCACGGCAGTCCCCACCTCAGCTGCTCCTGTTTTGGCGGCATTGACAATATCAAGACCCTCCTGCCTCTTTCTGTAGATACTTTCCAGTACAACGATGGAAAAGTCAACCAGAGAGCCAAGCCCCAGCATCAATCCACCTAAAGACAACATGTTAATCGTCACATCAGAAAAATACATGACAGAAAAAGTTCCGATTAAGGCGACCGGCAGAGTGACAGCCACTACCGCGGTGCTGCGGGCGCTGCGGAGGAATAAATAAAGAACGATCACGGCCAGGAGACCGCCCAGTAACCCATGTTCCTCAACACTTTTAATGGTATCGTTGATGGTGGTGGAAGTGTCGCTGACCAGATTCATCTGCACCCCGCCAGGAAGAGTTTGACTTAAACTGGCAACTTCCTCACGTACCTTCTCAGCCACCTGCACTGTGTTCCCGTCTGAAGTTTTCATTACCGCTAGACTTAGAGAAGCTTCCCCATCCACATAGGTGAGAGTGCTATCTTTGGCGAAAGAATCACTCACCTCCGCAATATCCGACAACGGGACATATTTATTCGATGAGCCGGGAACACTGATCTGCACGTTTTTGATGACGTCCAGGCTGTCGAATTCGTTCATGACCCTGATGCTGATTTCGTTGGAGCCTTTTACCAGTGAGCCCGCTGTGCCGGTAATATCATCACCGGAGATTGCCTGTGACACCTGCTGCACGGTCAGTCCATAGGCATCCATTTTAGTTTGATTTAGCCTGACCTGAATCTCCCTCTCCTTGCCGCCGCTGATCGATACGGAACTCACTCCCTCGATCCGTTCCAAAGCGGGCTGGATGGTGTCTTCGGCAACTTCCTTCATCTTGGTGAGGCTTGCTCCCGACAGGGAGTAAGTCATGATCGACTGGGAATTAGGATCTATTTTCGAGATGGTGGGACTGCCGGCATCATCCGGCAACGATTTCCGAACCGTATCCACCTTGCTCCGCAGATCGTTCATTTTTTCATCAATATCGGTCCCATAGTTGAATTGCACCATTACCATGGAATTTCCGGTTGAAGAGCTGGAACTGATTTCTTTCACGCCGCTAACCGAACTCACAGCGGATTCAATTGGTTTGGTGATGATCTTTTCCACCTCGGCCGGCGCCGCCCCCTGGTAACTGGTGCTGATTGTCACCACCGGGATACTCATGTTCGGCATCAGAGCAACCCCCAGGTTTGGCAGGGCATAGAGACCTATGAATACCACCGCGAGGATGAGCATCGAGATGGCAACCGGTCGTTCTACCGAGAAATCTGCTATTTTCACTTGGAATCACCTTCCTGTTTTGTGACCACCTTCACCTGCTGCCCATCGGAAAGCAAGCGGTTGCCTTCGACTACAATGCTCTGTCCGACCTCCAAGCCTTTTGTGATTTCAACCTGGGAGTCATTGGACACTCCTGTTTCGACATATACTTCCTTGGCTTTGCTGTCTTCTACAATATAGACAATATGCTGTCCATCCTTATCAATAACTGCATCCACCGGGACAGCAATAACATTTTGCAAAGTTCCTGTGACAAGGTTGATTTTCACAGTCATCCCCGGCTTAATTTCCCCGTCTGGATTGGCTACGGTGATTTCTACCGGATAACCCATGGTGGTCGAGTCAGCCTTTGGAGCTATCGCAGTCACCGTTCCTTCCACAGACTTGTTCAGGGAATCAACGGTTACTGGGACCTTATTTCCCAGATTAATGTTGTTAACCACACTTTCCGGTATCGAAGCCTCTACCTTGACGGTATCGATACTGACGATACTGGCTACATCCTTCGAACTACTTACCATTTCTCCAAGATCTACATCAATTTCACCTATGTAACCACTAATTGGCGCGGTAACCGTATATTCTTCCAAATTATCCTGTGCGGTACTAATGGTCACGTGCAACTTATCAATTTCCTGCTTTGTTTGTTCCAAACTGAGCCTTGCCTGTTCCAAACTGAGCCTGGCATTGACCAGTTTGGTATTCGCATCTTCTAAATCGGTCTTTGATACAGCACCGCTTTCATAAAGAGTACTGATGCGGTCGTAATTGACCTGGGCATCATTTAAAGCCTGAGCTGCAGTATCATAACTAACCTGTGCAGTATCATAACCAACCTGTTTGATACCCAGGTCAGCTTCCGACTCAGCCAGGTTATGAGATGCTTCCCTGGACTCAATTGTAAAAAGAACCTGCCCCTTTTCCACCCGGTCACCTAATTTCACGTTGACCCCGGCAACACGGCCCGAAACCTTGGAAGCAATAGTGGCTTCAGACGATGCCTCAATCTGTCCGGAGGTATTGTAAATCTTGTTCATGTCTGTCTTGCTCACCTGAACAACCTCAACTGCAGTAGAAGATTCTTCATTGCTTAAAGGCTGTTTTTTTCCACATCCGCTAAAAAGAGAACATAATAACAAAGCCAATACCAAAACCGTTAATCGTTTCAACTTTCTTCTCGCTCCCTTCATCTTCTTTTATTTACAAGCATTTATGCATTAGGCAAAACTCTGGAAACTGCATTATGTAAAATCAGCCAGTTCTTCAACCTTAAACATTATAAAAAAAGAAAATAAACTGCCTCTAAATCAAATAGAAAAATTTTCTTAACAAATTTGAAAATCGAAATAAAAATTTTGTACAATATTTTTAAAAAATTTAAGAAACCGTTTTAAAGTAATTAATATTTAGGATTTATAATGGATAAAGAAAAAAATTCCCCAAAAGGCAAGTTCAGAGGAGAAATAGCATGTCCTTAAAATCAAAAATTTGGGCTTCTTACATAATTATGATTATTATTCCTCTTCTCCTGGCAGTTTTGTCAGCCAGGCTGATTCTAAGCAATTATGAAAAGGACCACCAGCTTCAAATAATCGAAATTGCCCTAGAGGAAAAAATGCAGGAGAATATGGATTTTATGGATGAGCTGGATAACACCCTCGCCAATAAGCCGGATAATTTCAAAGATTCATTTTTCCTGTCGCGGATCAACGAAAGAATTTCTTCTTTAAATATGGGAGTTCTGATTCAATACAATGAAAAGTTTATGTATAATTCTGTTCCAGTTAACGCCGAAAAACTTAAACCTTACTTGGTAAAATTTCTCCAACAAGACGTTGCCAATAGATGGGTATCGGCAATCTCAAAAGATTATATTGTAAAGTGCCGGGCTCTCTCTTTCAGTGACGGGACAACCGGCCGCATCTACCTTTTTATGAGCAGAACAGCGCCCTGGGATACTCCGCCGGCCGGCCACACCGGCTATGTGAAATGGGTTTTTTTAATTTTCATTATTTGCATCTTTATGACCAACAGTTTCTTGACCTACCGGTTGTCCAAAAGCTTAATCAAGCCTTTGGATTCGGTTAAAAAAGCGGCTAAAGAAATCCAATATGGAAACCTGGATTATCCAATTAGTTATCCGGTAAAGAATGAAATAGGAGAATTGTATCAAGCCTTTGAAGAGATGCGGATAAAGCTAAAGCAATCACAGGCGCTCAACGCGCAATATGAAAATAGCAGAAAAGAGCTAATATCCAATATATCCCATGACCTTAAGACCCCCATCACAGCAATTAAAGGCTACGCCCAGGGTATTATTGAAGGTGTAGCTAACAACCCTTCGAAAATAGAAAAATATCTTCGAACTATCTTTACCAACGCTGTGGAAATGGAGCGCTTAACAAATGATCTAGTCCTTTTTTCCAAACTGGACATCAAACAAATCCCTTTTTCCTTTGAGTGTGTAGACATTAATAGATACCTTGAGGATGCCAGAGAAGAACTACATTTTGATTTGACTGAAAACAATATAGCGCTTAACTTTGAGTCCTATTATGAAAGCGATGATCTAATCATGGCCGACCGGCAGAGGTTAATTAGAGTCATTCATAACATCATGGAAAACGCCAAAAAACATTTAAATAAACAGGAAAAGGAAATAAAAATAATCTTAAAAGAAGAAAAAAACGAAGCCTTGATTGAAATAAGGGACAACGGTTGTGGAATTCCGGCGGATAGACTCCCTTTAATTTTTGACCGGTTTTACCGGGTAGATTGCGCCAGGAACCGGACAACCGGGGGTAGCGGGATCGGGCTGTCCATTGCCAAGGAGATTATTGAGGCCCATCAGGGGAGGATATGGGGAGAAAGCACTGAAGGTTTGGGGACAAGTATTTTTTTCACTTTAAAAAAAGCTGCCTATTTTAAAAAAGATTAAAATCCCATCAAAGAGGAGGTTAGAAGAATGAAAAAGGTATTGATTATTGAAGACGACCAATGTATTGCGGAACTGGAAAGAGACTATCTGGAAATAGACGGATTTGAAACGGATATTGAACTAAACGGAAGAACAGGACTGCAGCGTGCTTTGCAAGGAAACTACGCGATTATCATATTAGATGTCATGCTGCCTGAAATAGACGGTTTTGAAATCTGCAGGACAATACGCAATAGGAGTAATGTACCTATCATTATTGTCTCTGCCAAAAAAGAAGATATTGATAAAATCAGAGGATTGGGGCTAGGAGCTGATGATTACATGACTAAACCTTTCAGTCCTGCCGAACTGGTTGCAAGAATTAAATCCCATCTTGCCCGCTATAATCGCCTTGTTGATCAAAAAGTTGTCAATCGCCCCGAAGAAATAAAAATTAAAGGACTGGTAATCAATAAAAGCTCCCGGCGTGTTCACCTGAATGGCCAGGAAATTCCATTTACCGCCAAAGAATTTGATCTGTTGGTCTTCTTGGCTGAGAACCCTGATCGGGTGTTCAGTAAAGAACATATTTTTGAAAAGATCTGGGGTGTGGATAATGTGGGAGAGATTGCGACAGTAGCCGTTCACATCCGGAGAATCCGTGAAAAAATAGAAGAAGATACATCTAATCCGGATTATATTGAAACCATATGGGGTACAGGATATCGTTTTAATATTTCCTGATTTCGATTAAGCAATGACCTATCAATAAGTTAAAATTAGGTACCCGGTATCTTATTCTTTATTCTGGTAAATGACCTGCTTGGGATAGGGGATTTCGATACCGGCCCGGTCCAGCGCGTACTTAAAGCGCTTGCGCAGCTCTCTTTCTACAGCCCAGTGTTCACCCGGCAAAGTAGGCGCCACGGCGCGAATATCTACCGATGAAAGCCCCAGTTCAATAACGCCCTGCACCTGGGGCACATCAATAATGGCTTCGATTTCCCGGCAGGCTGCTTCACACTCATCTTTCAATACCTTGATGGCCTGGTCGATATCTTCTTCGTAGGCGATACCCACCGTTACCTGGGCCAGCATGGGTCCCCGGTTGTAGTTGGTCACCTGGGTAATCCCCCCGTTGGGGATGATGCTAAGCTCACCGGTCCACTGGCGGATCTTACAGGTGCGCAGCCCTATTTCCTCCACGGTGCCGGTTACCGCGTCTATTTGCACAAAGTCGCCCACACTAAACTGGTCTTCAAATAATATAAAGAACCCGCTGATGACATCCTTGACCAGGTTTTGCGCGCCGAAACCTACCGCCAGGCCAAGGATACCGGCGCTGGCCAGGATGGCGCTGGTGTTAACGTTGAAAATTTGCAGGATCATCAGGCAGGCCATGAAGAAAACGAGGTAAGTGATGGCGCTACGCAGCAGTATTTCCAGGGTTTGCGCCCGGCGGCCGGTCGTTTCGTGATTATCAAAAACCTGCTTCACAACCAACTGGCCGAAATTAATGGCCAGCTTCGCTCCAACCAGGATCCCGATGATTTTTAACACTTTGGCGCCCAGCGTTTTTAAATCGTCCGGTGAAATGAGCTTCACATTGAAAATTTCCAGGATCACTATAGCCGCTATAAAATAACCCCCATAGAGGATTATTGTCTGCAGTAAAATACGCGCCGAACGTATAGCTTCGTCAGAAATAACCCCCTTCTCTGCCTGCTCGCTATCGCCCTGCCCGCTTTCTCTCAATACCCGGTTCGAGAAGCGGTAAAGCACCTTGATAAGGATGTACGTAAAAACTAATACTAAAACGGATAATACCAGGTCGTATAAGAAAATTTGCATCTGATCGGGGATAAACAGATCCTTAATCCAGTCCATATATAACTCCAGCTGCTTATCGATAATTGTAGCCACCTCGCAATAAAACAAGACTATTGTCGGATATTATATCACAAAAATTTCCGATTTCCCATATGGCTCAGCATTTCCTTCAGCAGTAATTAAACAACCCTGCAAGGCTAAATTTTTAAAACTCAGGCATAAAAAGTGCATGTATCCGTTTACAATGCCATAACTCCGGTATACTGCCATATGCTACCATATATCTCATTTGACATAAGAAATATTTATAACTAAAATTACATCAAGACATATTGAATATCAAAGACCATTCTATCAGCGCCGAGTCTTCCCAAAAGGAAGAGCGGGGGAACCAATTTTTGGGGTTAATCTGTTTGAGACGTGTACATTTCACATCTCAAATGGTAGGGCTACCCTTAGTCCGCATCCGTCAGCTAACCTCGTAGGCGTACAAGGGAAGAATTGGGCTGTATATTTTTTTGGCCGGATCTTTCTTCCGGCCATTTTATTTTCAATATACTTCCTTTTTATTCTTCCTTAACCCCATTGTTACCCTAATGCTGTTTAGCCGGGGGAGAAAAATTGACAGGAGGTATTTAACCTATGAATGCAAAAATCTTATCCCTACAATCCAGAAACACTGTAGACTGGATGGATTGGCGATGGCAAATGAAGCACAGGCTCCAGTCGGTGGAAGAACTGGCCGAATATATCGACTTCAATAATGAGAAGATACGGGATATCCAGATGGCCTGCGATGTCTTCCCTATGTCCATCACCCCCTATTATGCATCGTTGATCAACAAGGATGACCCCAGGTGTCCCATTCGTATGCAGTGCATACCAAATCCCCAGGAACTTATAGAGGGACGCGGCGATATGGACGATCCTTTACATGAGGACGCAGATTCTCCCGTACCCGGCCTGACCCACCGCTACCCCGACCGGGTGCTCCTGCTTGTCACCAACGAGTGTTCCATGTACTGCCGGCACTGTACCCGCAAGCGCAAAGTGGGCGACAACAACAGGTGCACAACGGAAAAGGATATTGACCTTGGCGTTGAATACATTAAAGCCCACCCGGAAATACGTGATGTCCTGCTGTCGGGAGGAGATCCTTTTATACTTTCCACCAACCATTTGGAACGAATCATCCGCAAGGTGAAGGAAATTCCACATGTACAGGTAATTCGCATTGGGACCCGTACCCCGGTGGTCATGCCGCAAAGGATTACTGACGAGCTGGTCAGGATGCTCAAGAAATATCATCCTGTCTGGATCAATACTCATTTCAACCACCCGCGTGAATTCACGCCTGAAGCTGTCCAGGCCCTGGCCAGGCTGGCCGATGCCGGAATTCCCTTGGGCAACCAGACGGTCCTGTTGAGAGGCGTCAACGACTGCCCGGTGATTATCAAGAAACTGTCGCACCTCCTGGTGAAAAACCGTGTTCGTCCATATTATCTTTATCAGTGCGACTTATCCCGGGGCATCGAACATTTCCGTACTCCTGTAGCCAAAGGGATAGAAATCATGGAAGCGCTAATCGGCCATACTTCCGGTTTTGCCGTACCCACTTACGTTGTGGACGCGCCGGGAGGAGGCGGCAAAATCCCGGTCCTGCCTAATTACCAGCTGTCAATGACCAACACCAAAACTGTATTGCGCAACTACGAGGGCGTCATATGTGTCTACGAGGAACCCCAAAACCCTGGTTCCGGTTGCTCCCCCACCTGCTCCTTGTGTAAGGAACACATTATCAGGCATGAACCGGTCGGCCTGCAAAAGCTGTTTGACCCATCCAACCTGACTGTAAGCCTGGTGCCGGAAGGAAACCGGCGCAAAGCTCGCTATACCGCTCGTAAAGGAGAAGCTCATGTCTATCGAAATCAAAAAAAATGAAGATATTTACTTGGATCGCTGGGAAATCATAGAGGGCAATGCTTTTGACTGCCGTATTCTGGTTTCACCCTATAACCGGCGAATTACTGTCTATGAATTCAACCTTACACGGGACCATGCTGCAGGAGAAATGGTTGAACTCCTTGCGGGAAAGGCTTTAGAAAACGGCCTCGACAAGATCTGGCTTAAATCCAAAACCGGTTATATGAACGCTTTTGCAGGCGCCGGGATGAAGTTGGAGGCAGCTATTCCCGGTTATTATAAGGGCAAGGAGACAGCCCTCGTCTTTGCCCTGTACCTAAGCAACCAGCGACAAACACCTTCACACGCCAGAGGCAAGGAATTGGTCGATCAATTGGTATCCAAGTTCAAGGACGGAACAGTAAAACGTATAATTCCTGACGGGATAACGTTTAAGTGGGGTGAAAAGGAGCATTGCCCAGCCCTGGCCCGGTTATACAGAAAGGTTTTTACTACTTATCCATTTCCGGTTTTTGATCCCGATTACCTCAAATCGACCATCGCTCAAGACAGTACTTACTATATAACAGCCTGGCACAACAGAGAGCTGATAGCTGCCTCCTCGGCAGAGATAAACCGCCCCCAGCAAAACGCGGAGATGACTGACTTTGCCACGCTCCCCCAGTGGAGAGGGCACGGGCTGGCCAGTTTTCTCCTGGAACAAATGGAAACCCGGCTGAAGGGTGAACGGTTCCGGTGTCTGTACACCATCGCCCGTAGTAGTTCAATTGGTATGAATAGTGTGTTCGTCAACGCCGGATATGGTTATTATGGAGTATTAATCAAAAATTGTAATATTGGTGTGGGATTTGAAGACATGAACGTATGGGCTAAATTACTATGAAAGTCCTGACGCCCAAAAAAGACTCGCCGGCATCGGCGAGCCTTTTGTTTATGGCAAGCTAAAAAGCGTTCTCAATATGTTCCAGCTTTTTTACCCGGCCCTCTCCGTCAAACAGGACCGCTATGACATCAAACCTGCAGCTTGCGTTGGTCTTACCCACCGATTTGAGATAATGCCAGGCCAGCTGCCTGAGCTTCATCTTTTTCCGGCTGGTAACCGATTCCTGAGGCAAGCCGTAATCGTTGGAACTGCGTGATCGAACCTCAACAAAGACGATGACATCCCGCTCGCATGCCACGATGTCGATCTCTCCGAGCCTGCAGCTATAGTTTCTGCATAACACCTGGTAGTTATTATTTTCCAGGTACTGAGTTGCAGCGTCTTCACCCTGCCGCCCCAGCAGCTTTCGCCGGATAGTCATTCGCATCACCTGCAAACTCTAACATCGATAGCTGAAAAACAACATAATTTCCAGCATCCGGATGCGTGGTAATTCATTCGCACAAACGCTCACGCCCAGATGGGCATAGAATAGTTCCCAATGCCGCTGACCCGGAGACAGGGTTTGCACCTACATTTCCAGACCCACCCGAAGTGTTATTTCCATGTTCAAAGCAAAGTGGCATTTTGTTGTTTTCACAGTCGTATCTGCAAACTTATCCGAACAAGCCCCCATCCGCCTGTTCCGTCATATCCTTGACAGGCTGGAAGCCGGCCCGGTGGATCGGGCAGGGTCCGTAGAGTTTCAGAGCGCTCAGGTGTTCCGGTGTGGCGTAGCCTTTATGGCGATTGAACCCGTATTGGGGATAGAGCTGGTCGTAAGAGTCCATGATCCGGTCTCTTTCCACCTTGGCCAGGATTGAAGCCGCCGCAATAGAGGCGCTGAGGCCGTCCCCGCCAACGAGCGGCATCTGGGGCAGGTTGAGTCCGGAAATTTTAAAACCGTCAACCAGCACAAAGACGGGCTTATCTTTTAGTCCCAGCACGGCGCGCCGCATGGCGGTGAGTCCGGCCTGGTGGATATTCTCCTGATAAATTTCTTCAACCGTAGACAGGCCGATAGCCCAGGCCAGGGCAGCCTCTTTAATCTGCCGGGCCAGAGTTTCCCTCTTGGCGGCAGTAAGCTTTTTGGAATCGTTTAAATCCTTTAGATGGATTACACCCGGTAAAATAACGGCTGCCGCCACTACCGGCCCGGCCAGGGGCCCCCGCCCCGCCTCGTCCACACCTGCTATGGCCGCATGGCCTTTGGCCCACAAATCCTCCTCGTACAGAAACATCCCGGCCAGGCGCTTATGCTCGGCCTCCTTGATATTTTCAGCCCGTTTCCACCGCTGGTACAGATTACGCACCCCTGCCCTCGGGTCTTCTGCCATAGCGGCAAGGATCTCTTCCAGATCCTCACGGGGGCTCTTGAGAAGCTCTTTTATTTGCGCCAAAGACAAGCCCGTAAGAATCAATAAAACCCCCGGCCTTTCGAGATTAATGAGGTTCAAACGGGCGGTCTGTCCAGGGTGTATCGCCCCAGTTTGCCCTCCCGGAATTCTTTAAGAACGATACGGGCCGACTTTAACGAGTCGACGGCCCCGCCGGATATGTAAAAACCCCTGCGCGCCCCGACAGCCTCCAGCAATTGTTCCGGCTCAGCCGTCAAGTCCTCAATCTGGTACCGCTCCCGTATCGCTTCAGGGTAATTGTCAGCCAACCACTTTAAAAGCTTGCCCGCTGTCCCATAAAGGTCATAGACTTCGTCCTTGATCGCCCCGGTCACGGCCAGGCGGTAAGCCGCTTCCTGGTCCTCCAGCTTCGGCCACAGAATACCCGGGGTATCAAGCAGATCAATGTTGCCGGCCACCCTGACCCACTGCTGGCCGCGGGTAACCCCGGGCTTGTCACCGGTCCTGGCGGCGCGCTGACCTACCAGCTTGTTGATAAAAAAGGACTTCCCGACGTTGGGGATGCCCAGCACCATGCAACGCGGCGCCCTCGGCCGCCTGCCGTTCGATACCAGCGCTTGTATTTTGGGAGCCGCCAGCTTGTTGACCTGCCCGGAAACATCTCTAGCCCCACTCCCGCTGATGGAATCAACGGCAACGGAGGGGAAACCGGCTTTAGCCAAAACAGCCTTCCAAAGCCTGGTCTGTTCCGGGTCTGCCAGGTCTGATTTATTTAATATCACCAGGCGGGGTTTTTGCCCCGCCAGCTCATCTATATCGGGATTGCGGCTGCTGGAGGGTATCCTGGCGTCCAGCACCTCGATAACAACATCGACCAGCTTCAAGTATTCCTTGACCAGCCGCCTGGCCTTGGCCATATGGCCTGGGTACCACTGTATATCCATAGGTCACCGTTTCAAATAGACTAGTTTATAATGCGGATCCTGTCCAGCGGCCAGTAAATCAGGACCGCCTTGCCAATCATGAGGTCCCTGGGCAGGAACCCCCAGACCCTGCTGTCATCACTGTTATTGCGGTTGTCACCCAACATCAGGTAGCTGCCCTGAGGTACCTCTCTTGGCCCGTAGTCATTAAAGCGCAGACCCGCCGGCAGGTAATCTTCAGGTACCGTCTGCCCGTTTATATAAAGGCGGCTGCTTTTTAGAGCTACCGTCTCACCGCCTGTGGCGATCAGCCTTTTGACAAAATTACGTTTCTGATCAAGCGGGTATTTGAAGACGACAACATCCCCCCGCGCAGGGTCCTGGAAATGGTAATTCAATTTGCTCACGATAATCCGGTCGCCTTCCTTTAAAGTAGGCTCCATCGAACCGGATGGTATGTAGAAAGGTTCCAGGATAAACAGCCTGATCAATACGGCCAGAACCACCGCGATAACGATGGACTCAGTAATCTCCCTGAAGAAGGAGCTGTTTTTCGGTTTTTCCGGCAACTCTTCTATGCTTTTATCCTCCACCGCGCTTCCCCCCTGTTTCTTCCCGGCATTACCAACTCTTTTTTTGCCCTTCAGCGCTAAAAAACGAAAAAGGGACTGCGCCATGTCCAGTCCCTTTCCATCTACCGCTTATCTTGAATACGGGCAGCCTTGCCGCGCAGTCCGCGCAGGTAGTACAACCTGGCCCGGCGAACCCGGCCTCTCCTTACTACCTCAATGCGTTCAATTTTTGGTGTGTGCAGGGGAAATGTTCTTTCCACCCCTACCCCATAGGAAACCCTGCGAACTGTAAAAGTTTCGCCGATGCCGCCGCCCCTGCGCCTGATTACAACGCCTTCAAAGACCTGAATTCTCTCGCGGCCGCCTTCAACAACCTTAACATGTATCCGGACCGTGTCACCGGGATTGAACTTTACTATATCCTTTTTAAGCTGTTCCTGTTCAAGCGATTGGATGAGGTTCATCAAGAAGTCCCTCCTTCCCTCTAGATCTTAAGTACATAATGTCAAATTAAGCTTGAGATCTTTTGCAAAAAAATAGGATACCCGAGCACACTAACAGCCCGCGTTTGCTCAACAAACGTTATTATAGCATAAACAGTGTGGCGCGGCAAGAATTTTCCTGGAAAACATACCCCAGTAAACCCTGGCTGGTTTAATCCAGATCAAGACTTGCAAGGTCTTGCAGCACTTCTCTGAGAATGGCTTTATCCTCCCGGGTCAATTCCGCCTGCTCCAGCAGATCCGGCCGGCGGGCCAGGGTGCGCAGCAGTGAGTGCCGCCTTCGCCACTTCCTGATTTCCTCATGGTGACCGCTTAGGAGGACCTCCGGTACCATTTGCCCGCGGTATTCCCTGGGCCTGGTATAGTGGGGATACTCCAGCAGGCTGGTCTGAAAAGATTCCTCTTCAAATGAAGCCGCCTCTCCCAACACGCCCGGCAGCAGACGCGCCACCGCGTCCACCACCACTGCCGCCGGTAGTTCTCCGCCGGTCAGGACGTAGTCCCCGATGGAGATTTCGTCCGTTACCATTGTCTCCCGCACCCGCTCGTCTATCCCCTCGTAGTGGCCGCAAATCAACAGCAGGTTTTTCTCGCCTGCCAGGTCCATAGCCAGGGCCTGACTAAAAGGTCTGCCCTGGGGACACATCAGGAGCACGCGATGGGAAGACTGACCGTACCGGCCCACGACGTTTTCGATCGCATTGGTCAGCGCCTCCGGCCCCATGACCATCCCCGCGCCGCCCCCGTAAGGGGTGTCGTCCACAGTGTGGTGTTTGTTGGTTGAATAATCGCGAATATTAACCAGGTTGACCTCGATGACGCCGCGTTCCCGGGCCCTTTTTAAAATGCTGGAGGTCAAGGGTCCCGTGAACATCTCCGGGAAAAGGGTGAGGATATCAAATCTCATTTAATCAGCCAGCCCTTCCGGCAGTTCAACCAGCATCCTTCGCCCCGGCAGATCAATCTCCCGGACAACCTGCTTGAGCGCAGGAATCAGGAGGGGTTTACCTGCGGTTTCCACCACGTAAACATCGTTGGCTCCGGTCTGGAGCACATCCGTTACTTTTCCCAGAAGTGTTTGATCAAGATCAAATACACTCATACCGACAATATCAAATATGTAATAACTGCCTTCCTGAAGCGGTACCAGTTCCTGGCGGGTGACCTCAAGGTAACAGTCCCTGAGCTTATCGGCGGCATCCATGTCTGTGATTTCTTTAAACTTGATGGTCAGGAATTTGCCGTGCGGTTTTATTTCCTCAATGGTGTAGTCCGCGCCGCCGTCCCGGAGCTTAACCCTGACTCGCTTCATACCTTGAAAGCGTTCGGGAAAATCGGTCAGCGGCAATACCCTGACAGCTCCCCGGTGTCCCTGACTCTTAAGTATTTTTCCAATCCGGATGAATTCATCACGCATGGCCGTGGTCCTTTCCGATCCCCCCCTGCCTGATTTCAATGACGGTACCGTCCTGAACAATAACCTCCACACCCAGCACTTTACTCCAATCATCGCCAAGTTTTAGCTCAACCGGGCTTTCCATTTTGCTGAACAGTACCTCCGTGCCTTCGGCCAGTTGTCCTATCCCTTTGAGCTGGTCGAGCAGCTGCCGGCGTTTTTCTTGGCGCAGGCTGCGCTCCTGGTCCAGGCGCTGCCGGGCGACGGCAAACCCCTGGGGGTTTTTCTTTTCCAGTTCGGGAACCAGCCGCCTTTCCTGAAAATCAAGGCTCTGCAGCTCCAGTTCAACCCGCCGCAGCGCTTCCTGCACTTCAGCTGCCGCCGCCTTCTTATAGGCGTCTGTAACTTTTACCTTGACCAGCACCGGCCGGATCAGGTGAATAGCTTCCATAGAAAACCTCCGGATTGGGACGTGAGACGTGAGTCGTGGGACGTGGGTATATTTTAGTCGTAAGTCGTAGGGCGTAGGTATATCCTGCATTCCTATGGGTCAATGTGCGAATGAACCAATCATGATTTTTCAATCACAAACTACCAATGAAAATATGCACCCACATTATCATCTTTAAGCTGGTTTTGATGTAGGTGCAATTTCAATCGCACAAAAACGCAAAGTCCTGCAAGGCTTAAGGGAACGTCTAGGGGTGTATTTTACCCCTAGACGATTTCCACGATAACTTTTTTGTTCTGCCTGGCTGCCGCGGCCTTTACCACCATTCTGATGGCTTTGGCGATGCGGCCCTGCTTACCGATCACTTTGCCCATGTCTTCCTGGGCAACCCTGAGTTCAATGACAATAGACTTGTCTTTTTCCACCAAATCAACAACTACTTTGTCCGGCTGGTCAACGAGGGCTTTGGCCAAAATTTCAACAAGTTCTTTCATCTTTGAGCCTCCCTATCTACTGACCCTCTTCGACTGTTTTTTTCAAAACGCCTGCCTTGTTAAATAGGGCCTTGGCTGTCTCGGAAAGTTGCGCTCCTTTTTTCAGCCAGTCCAGGGCTTTCTCCTCATTGATATTAATCACCACCGGGTCCTTCAGGGGATCATAATATCCAATTTCTTCAATAAATCTGCCATCTCTGGGGGAACGGGAATCAGCTACAACTATACGGTAAAACGGAGCCTTCTTCGCTCCCATCCTTCTCAAGCGGATTCTAACTGCCACGAACTTCACCTCCTTTTATTATATCCCTAGCTAAAGAAAGGCAATTTGGACATTTTGCCGCCCTTCTTTAAATTTTTTTCCATGTCCATAAATTGTTTCATCATCTTTTTGGTCTGGTCAAATTGTTTCAAGAGCCTGTTTACCTCCTGCACAGAAGTGCCGCTGCCCCTGGCAATCCGTTTTTTGCGGCTGCCGTTTAATACTCTTTCCGGCTCACGCCGCTCATCCGCAGTCATGGAGTGGATGATGGCTTCCACATAGACCAGTTCTTTTTCATCGACCTGCAGGTCCTTTAACTTCTTTGCACCGCCCAGGCCGGGAATCATCCCCAGGATCTGCTCCAGCGGCCCCAGTTTTTTCACCTGAGAAAGCTGATCCAGAAAGTCATCCAGGGTGAACTCCAGTGAGCGAATTTTTTTCTGCATCTGGACCATCTGTTCGGCATCGAAGTTCTCCTGGGCCTTTTCAATCAGGGTGAGCATATCCCCCATACCCAGGATCCGCTCCGCCATCCGGTCGGGATAAAAAGGTTCCAGGGCGTCAAGCTTCTCTCCCACACCGGCAAACTTTATCGGCTTCCCGGTAACCGCGCGTACTGAAAGCGCGGCGCCGCCCCTGGTGTCGCCGTCCAGCTTGGTCAGGACTACTCCGTCCAGGTCAAGGCGGCTGTTGAAGGCCTCTGCCACATTGACCGCCGCCTGGCCGGTCATGGCGTCGATCACCAGGAGGATTTCGTGGGGGGCAATAGCCTCGTTCATGTTGACAAGTTCAGCCATGAGCTCCTCATTTACTTCCTGGCGGCCGGCGGTGTCGATAATGACCAGGTCCTGGCCGTTTTGCACAGCGCTGTCCGCGGCAGCCCGCCCGATGGCGACGGGAGCTTTACTGTCGTTCAAGGTAAATACAGGTATATTCAACTGCCCGCCAAGGACCTGCAGCTGCTTAACGGCAGCCGGACGGTACACGTCGGCTGCGACCAGAAGCGGCCTTCTCCCCTGTTTGCGCAGGAGGTTGGCCAGCTTGGCGGAGGTGGTGGTTTTGCCGGCGCCGTTCAAGCCGACCATCATCACCACGGTAGGGGGTTTGGGGGCAAGGTTAATTTTACTATTGGAACCACCCATCAGCAAGCTGAGTTCATCGTGTACAATTTTTATAACATGTTGAGCGGGATTGAGGCTGGACAGAAGCTCCTGGCCCACCACCCGCTCTTTAATTTTGGCAATGAAATCTTTGACCACCTTGAAGTTGACGTCCGCTTCCAATAGCGCCAAACGCACCTCACGCAAGGCCTCGGTCACGTCCGACTCGGTGAGCCGTCCTTTGCCCCGGAGCTTTTTAAAAGTATCCTGCAGCCTTTCAGCCAGATTGGCAAACATAAGCGTTGGAATCCTCCCTTCCACCGATAATGTTTATTTATTGACCATATCCAGGATTTCCGTTAGAATTTGCCTGGCCCGCAGCACCCTGTCGTCCTTGCAGGCCGAACTGTACTCGTCCAGAAGGAGCGCGGCGGCAGCCAACTTATTTCTTTCGTTGTTGAACTTCTCCACCAGACCGAGTTTGCTCTCGTACTCGTTTAGAAGCTGCTCGGCCCTTTTCAGGGTATCGTGCACGGCCTGGCGCGTGACCTTGAACTCGCCGGCGATCTCTCCCAGGGACAGGTTCTGGCCGTAATACAGCTCCATAAAGTCCTGCTGGCGCCGGGTCAGCAGTTGGCCGTAAAAATCGTTGAGCAGGTTAATCCAGGCTACTTTTTCCAGCAGTTTACTCACCCCGCCAGCCTATAAAGGATTTCACCTTTACACAGATAGATTCTACAGAAATAGCTGTCAAATGTCAAGTTGTATTCCATTTTTTTACCTATAAGGAGGGTATTTTGCCCTGACATAGAAAATAATATAGTGCACAGTTACGTGCACATCAGGCGCGTATAACTTTAATCATAATTATATAAAGGGGTGACAGCATTGCAGGCTAAACAATTGCAGCGCAGCGCTTCCAGGCCGGCCGGGTTCCTGTCCCTGCCCGAAGCTATAAAACAAAGCCGGGAGCAGGTTGTGGAGAACCACAAAAATTACCTAAACAGCAGCCTGGTCATGATGATGGGTCTTATAGGTTTTGATAAGCATTTCACCAGGGCCGAGGGTATTTACGTCTGGGACAACAAAGGCAACCGCTACCTTGATTTTCTAGGCGCCTACGGGGCGCTCAACCTGGGCCACAACCACCCGAAAATTATCGACGCCGTCAACCAGGTCAAGGAAGTGCCCAACCTGCTCCAAGCCTCCCTCGGCGCCTTGCCGGCAGCCCTGGCCAAAAACCTGGCTTTGGCCGCCCCCGGTGACCTGCGCCGCTCTTTCTTCGGCAACAGCGGCGCCGAGGCGGTCGAAGGAGCCCTTAAACTGGCGCGCGCCGCCACCGGCCGGACAGCTTTTGTTTACTGTGAAGGCTCTTTCCACGGTAAATCTTTGGGCGCGCTGTCGGTTACCGGCCGTGAAAAATACCAGAAGACCTTTCAGCCTCTCGTGCCTGACTGCCACAGTGTCCCTTTCGGTGACCTCGATGCGCTGGAGACACAGCTGCGCGACCAAAGCTGCGCTGCCTTTATTGTAGAGCCGATCCAGGGAGAGGGCGGGATCATCATACCGCAGGCAGGCTACCTCTCCGGTGTCAGGCAGATCTGCTCCAGATACGGGACGCTGTTGATTTTTGATGAGATCCAGACCGGCTTTGGCCGTACCGGCGAGATGTTTGCCTGCCAACACGAAGGTGTCGCCCCTGATATTATGTGCATGGCTAAATCACTTGGAGGCGGCATCATGCCTATAGGCGCCTACATCACTACCGATGAAATCTGGAAGAAGGCTTACGGCAGCATGGAAAAAGCCCTGCTGCACACCTCCACTTTCGGGGGCAACACCTGGGCGGCCGCCGCCGGTATCGCAGCCCTGGAAGTAATATTCGAGGAAAACCTGCCGGAAAAAGCACGTGTAAACGGCGCCTACCTGCTGCAGGAACTTCGCAAGCTGCAGGAAAAATACCCGCTTTTAAAAGATGTCAGAGGACGCGGCCTGATGGCGGGCATTGAATTCAACCAGCCGGGGAGCCTGGCCGGCAAAGCCACCTTCGGACTGGCCAGCAAGCTTTCCGAGGAATACCTGGGCACCCTGGTGGCGGGCGAACTGATGAACAAGTACCACATCATCACCG
>NZ_QFGB01000033.1:0-46578 GCF_004369245.1 Pelotomaculum sp. FP
TCACGATCTGCTTCATTTGCATGCATTTTTCAGCTTCCCTAAGAGAAAAGAGCATCCTGATAAGCTCTTCTGCCCTCATGATGCTCTTTTGCCTTGCCGACTCTTTGCTTATCTTAATGACATTGCCCGGTAGGGGGGGTATTTTTTCACTTTAAAAAATGAGAACGAACTTTTATCCGTCTTGGGCGCCACTTAGGGCTTGTTTTCGGTACTTTTTTATTTCTTTTAACTACCAATTGGCCCGCAGTGTCGGGCATCCGGTTAAACCGGTTAAGTAAGCAGGAGAGCCATAAAGGCGCGGTTCAATAGGGAAACTTAATGAACCATACCCCAAACCGATACGGAAAAGCAGGAGAGAGGTGCTATCCCTTGCGGGACAACGCCTCTCTCTTATTATTATTTGCGAAGTTCTAAACCATTTATTACTTAATGCATATCGATTAAAGTTTCAATACTTAATGATAGAATATTCGAAACGTTGAAATTCGGAGTCAGAAATAAACTTGAATAATGTATTGCTAAACGTTATACAATAGAATATAATATTTAAAAAGAAAGGTGGTGGTATTATGGCTGCTAAAACAGCAAATGTCCTCGCTCGTGTCGAGCCAGAAATAAAGGAAAAAGCGGAAGCGATCATGTCAAAACTGGGGATTCCGGCTTCCGTTGTTATCAATATGCTCTACAAGCAAATTGTTATGACCAAAAGCATTCCGTTTTCCCTGTCGCTTCCCGCCGCTCCAATGGCACGGGATGAAATGGATGCAGATACGTTCAATACAATCATGCAGAATGGTTTGAATGAAGCAAAAGCCGACCATTCTCGTCCAGCTTCTGAGGTGTTCGCTGATTTGAGACGAGGATTATAGCTTATGGCAGACAATACGTATACGGTTAAAATCACTACACAGGCGGAGGAACAACTGCAGGAAATCGTAGATTACGTCGCTTCCGAATTAAAAGCACCAAAAGCTGCCCTGCGTCTGCTCAACGAAATGGAACGCTCGATTTCGTCACTTTCACAGTTCCCGCAGCGGGTTGCGTTGACCGAGGAAGAGCCGTGGCGCACCTGCGGCGTTCGCAAAATGCCTGTGAAAAACTTTCTTATTTATTTCTGGATTGACGAAGAAAATAGTAAAGTGCAGGTTACCGCTGTTATTTACGGCAAGCGTGACCAGCTAAAACAGCTTTCGAGGATGGAAATGGAGTAAAATACTGCAGATAAAAGGTTTTTATCATTAATAGGGCTTGGCCTCGTTTGAAGCTAAGCTCTTTTGCGCATATTTACATTAAATGCAGAGCAGATAATTATAGATACCATATTTACTTTTACCCATGGTTCAATAAAAAAACAAAAAGAAGTCCGCGAAAGGGTCTCCTTTATTTTTTGCAAAACAAAGGGGCTGTAACAAGGTTCTGCAGGATGCTCTAAAAGAGAGGCCAGGTGTATGGCACAGGCACAATGGATGTCGGTTGTGCTGCAACCTCTACCTCGCTTTATTGCTGAATTTTTTGTAGAACTTCTTAGTCAAATAGAGTGTTGCTTTTATCGCCAAAAACACGCTAAGTATAGCTATAAACCCCCATAGTCCTGAAACGATGTCGGCAAATTCCATGGCGCCTCTTCCGGTTATTTTTTGCTCAATTTCCAGTCCAAACACGACCACTATCAGGACCGTACAAGTATAAATGAAAGAAATAACTGAGATACTCCATCTGGTAACATACCTGAAAATTAGATCAGACAGTACAAAGATTGCTGTGCCAATAATCCCAACGAACCAGAAATGAAGGTCTTTATCTGTTAAACCGAAGCCCAGGAATCTAAAAATGTTTACTATAAAATCATGCAAGTAATTTATGACGTTAACCAAAATCAATAAAGCTTTTTCCAAGTTAGCGCACCCCGTAGAATCTATTTTAAGCTGGTAATACTACATTATACTATACCTGCCTTTTTAGATATGAAAATTTAGCAAAATTGCCGCCTTCCCGGCGGCAAAATTATTTCACCTGAATATTAGCTTACCTGGGCGTATATCCTGGAGGTATCTAGAGCTTTGAGTGACCAAGATTGCCCTGGCTATACGCCAGCGGAGCGCCCCAATTGAGTAGGTATATTGCGGATGCCGGTTCTGGGGAGCTCCCTGTAACCGGCGTTATGCATAGTTCCAGATTATGTAGAGAAAGCGAGAAATACGGAAACTGCGGCTAATCAGCTTCACAGGAGCCTTTAAACCTGACAAAAAATTGCGTACCGTCAGGACTTGTCTTAAATTCAATCCTGGAATTATGGCGTTCGGCAATGCTGTAGCAAACAGCCAAGCCTAGACCTGTGCCGGTTTCCTTTGTGGTATAAAACGGTGTTCCGATTTTTGACAGTATATCATCCGGGATCCCTTTACCCTGATCCTGAACTGCCAAAACAACTTCCCCCGCGTCCCGGTAGGTTTTTATCGTAATTGTACCCCGGTGTTCCATGGCTTCTATCCCGTTGCGCACAAGGTTAAAGATGATTTGCTTTATTTCCTTTTCATCAAGAGACATATCCGGAATTTCGGCCAACTCGAAGACAACGTTATAGTCGCTTTTAGTAGCATCGGCTTGCAGTAAAGGAGCAATCGAACGAATAATGCTGTTAAGGTTATGCATCTTTTTTTCTATCGCCTTATTTTTAGCCAGAGATAAAAATTCGGTTATAATCGAATTAGCCCGATCCAGTTCGTCCATCATCAGGGTGAAATATTCTTTGTCTGTAGAGTAAAGTTCTTTTTTCCCAAGCAGCTGTAAAAATCCCCTTACCGTTGTCATGGGGTTCCTGACCTCGTGGCCGATTGCCGCAGCCATTTCACCCACCAGGTTTAATCTGTCCAAACGGGCCATCTCCAGTTGCAAGCCCTTCTTTTCTGTAATATCCTCTGATATCTTCAGGAAATTGGTTGTCATCCCAGCGGCGTTTTTAAAAGGAGTAAAATACGTATGCTCCCAGAACGAATCGGAGTTTTTTTTCTTGATCAGCAGTTCACCGCTCCATTCTTTCCCTTCCCGTACTTCTTCATATATTTGCTCATAGAATTCAGCGGGTTCGCTGCCCAGGCGGCTGATATTGAAACCGGTTATGTCTTCACTTGCATATCCGGTAACCCGGGTGAACTGCGGATTGACAAATTCAATATTTCCATCTGTATCCGTTAATACAATGCTCGCCGGGCTCTGTTCCACAATGCGGGATAATTTAAAGGTCTGTTCCTCTGCAAACTTGCGCCTTTCGATTTCTCCCTGTAATTCGTCCAAATTTTCCTGCAGCCGCTTCCGGCTCTCCGCTTCAAGATTGGTGATGCTGCCGATAAACCAGCCCATCAAAAACGTTACGCTGATGAGAATAAGATTTTGCTCAAGTGCCTGTATAAGGGGTTTACGATCGAAAAACACGCTGCTCCAGGTCAGGAAGGCGGAACCCAAAAAAGCAATGAACAGGCCGCCGTTTTTACCCAGTACGGTGGCAGCCACAATAACAGGCAGCAGTATTGCCACCTGTTTTCCGTATGGGCCGTGCGGGACCTGCAGCAAGACAAATGCCGTAATGAGAATGGGAAACATAACATACGCTACTTTTATATATAGAATTTTCTTTTGATTTAACAATCTTTCCAAAAACCTATACAAAAAAGCTGCCACAACACCTATTGTTCCTGTAATAAGAGCAAGACTGTGACTAAAGGAAACGCTAAAGCCCTTGCCCAAAGAAAAGGAAACAAAAAAAATCAATATGCAGGCCATCTGAGCCCCGACAATATATTCAAAGACTTCCCACTCCCTGGTTTTTTTGATATCCGTCATAAAACCATTCCCCTTTATCCAGATACGATGAAAAGAGGTGGTTGCCCACCCCTTTTCATGTGCTATTTTCTGAGCGATTCAGGGACTTCAGGCTGGTACTGGATTGAACCGCAAGCGCTGGCGGAAGCTATCACGGCGAGGAATGTCATCACCGTTACCGCCAAAAAAAACAGCCTGTTAACCAAACCCTTCATTTTTTTCACCCCCTTTTCGCAAAATAAAGGTGCGATCAATCCAATGCAGCAAGCGATGTCCGGGCCCGGTCAGCATAAAACTGACCCAGAGAAGAGAAAGAGCGAGGCTTGCCCGTACCACTTGGGCGTGTTCCCAGACACTGTCGCGCAAAATAAGCGTGATTGCTGCCGCCAGCAAAAAGACCACCAGGGCATATCTCTTGAGTTTTTTGCGCCTGAGCGGGGAAACAACCGGCGCGGCGGGGTTGTCAACCGGAGCCAGTGTAACGAGCGCGGTAAAACCTGTTAGCAATGCAAGGAAAGAGATGATATCAATACCAGTTTGACTGTATTCGGAAAAAGACACGGCGCCCACAGACATGAGGGTGGTCGACGATATTGTTATTATAGCGCAGCGCCAGGGAGAATCGGAGTGCGCGCCGCCGGCGGTGTGGCGGAACAAAAATAAGGTGGCCAGGATGGCAATCGTGGCCGGTAAAATCCCCAGCAAAAAGCCGATCAGCAGTATAGCGGCGAGGTTTAGCAGGTTGATGATGATGATGTCGGCGGCATAGGCCAGGACCGTTTCTTTTTCCGGAGAAACGCCGGTTTTGGCGCGCAAGTAGCTTGCCCAGCGCCTGCTGACAGCCATGTAACTCATATTTTCCACATGCCCTCCCCGGGTTTTTTAAATTTTGCGTACAGGATCGCCAGTAGCATCAGAACTACGGCCTGGGGAAAGCCAATCATTTTCCACAGAACCCAATTGGCGTCCGGCAGGGTGCTGATATCTAAATTGAAAAAGCGTGAAAACAGGATGTTGTTTAAGGATTCAATTATTGCTAATATCGATTCACTGACAAAAGCAGCAATAAATGCGCTTGATAATTTTGCTTTGGTTGCTGTGCACGACAGCACAACCATGGAAAGGAGTAAGAACGCCGTGTGCACCCCAAAAGAAGCGCCGGCTGTCCTAATCAGATATATGGCGGTACAAACGACAGCCGCGGCGGGTATAACGAGCAGCCACCGGATCCGTACCCTTAAAATAGCCAACGCCAAGGCAAACGTGCCAGTTATTTCGGGAATCCCCTGCACCAGAAACCAAACAAATTGTGTGTCCATGGGTCTGCCTCACTCACAAGACTTCTTACTTAATTGTTTCGACAAAAAGCTGATATCACCTAGCAATATAACTTAAAATATTCAGACACATTTTGATAAATTTCGACATTATTCCGAGGATCATATACCCCCCATACGTTGATTGGTTTCTATACGTCTCTTGGGATTGTCCATACCATATTTCTATATAAAAATAAAAAAACCGGATTGGTTTATCCGGATCCCCAACAAAACACATTGTTTCATGGTGGAAATATCCGCCGGGGGATATTGGTTATCCCGCTCAGCCAGATGGAAAACCCCTCCATAGAGGGGGCAAAGTTTATTGTTTTTCCTCACTTGCTAATATTTTTATTGCCTCTGTTTCTTCAACTGTTTTAAGGCATTTTTTCAATTGATCGGTCTCAATTTCTCAGCAAATTATCACAACAATACTATCTTCGATTTCTATGCGGCAGTTGTATTCCTTTTCCTTCCCAATTACCACCGGTATATGCTCCCTCCTTTTTTTGAAATGAATTCCTGACTACCCTTGTCTTAAAATATACTATGACATACGATTGTAATTCATTAATAATTCCAAGAAAAAAGCTCCGGCCACAGAACCTGGAATAAAAACCGTCAAGCACAACAAGCCCCGCTCCGGAGAGCGAGGCGATATCCCGCAGAAGGACCGTTCCTGGAACCTACTATATGATGTTTCTACCTTCCGTACAGACCTTATGCCCTATGGCGGCTGGAAGGAAAGCGGCACAGGTAAAGAGGGGCCTCGTTATGCAATAGAGGAGATGACTGAAGAAAAAGTCGTTGTGATAACACTCTAGTGCCGGCATCAGCAAGAGTACACCCAAACGTCCCAGAACTACACGGCCACAGTGCCGGGGTTTTGCTTCTTATAATACTTCTTTATGATTACTTAACCAGTACATGACACAATATACAATACGAGTGCTTCAGCTATAATTTTATTGTATAATTTAAATACAACAAAATAAGAATAAAATACAATCATACCAACGGGGGATAGTATGGATTTAATTCGAGAGTCGGACCTTCCCGGAATCGGGCGAAAGTTTCAAATCAATACACGCAGTGGAGATAAGCTCGTTGTTGTTATTCACGATGACGGAAGGCGTGAAATCTTCCATTTTGATAACGATGACCCCGAAGAAAGCATATCAATGGTTACCCTTGATGACGCCGAGGCCCGCCGTGTGGCAGGTATTATCGGCGGCATGTCCTATATGCCGAGGGATTTGGAATCTGTTGACGTGTGTTTTGATGAAATGTTTATTGAATGGTACAAAGTTGAGCCTGGCGCCAAATCGGCTGGTATGACGATCGGCGGTTTGGGCATTCGCAAAAGAACAGGCGCCACTATTATTGCTATTGTGAAACGTGACCAGATCAAAATAATCAATCCCGGGCCGGAGCAAATAATCAGGGAAGGGGCAACCCTGGTGATATTGGGCGAGAGGGCAAAGGTAAAAGCCTGTAAACACTTAATCCAGCACGGGAGTCTTTAGGTAGTGGAGCAGCATTTGCTCTTTGAAGTTGGGCTGGCCCTGGGCATTATTGCGTTTGCCGGCCTATTGTCCTCCCGCTTGCGGTTTTCAATTGTACCGTTGTTAATACTGGCCGGGATGCTTGTTGGACCACAAACGCCACATTTTGGGGTTCTTGATTTTCGCTTCATAGATAGTGCTCCATTAATTGAATTCCTGGGACGTTTGGGTATACTCTTTCTTTTGTTTCACCTGGGACTCGAGTTCTCCGTCGGAAGGCTGGTAAAGGCGGGCCGTTCCATTATTCGGGGTGGAATTATTTACATGGCAATCAACCTGACCCTCGGATTGCTGTTGCCCTTTTTACTGGGATGGCCGTTTAAGGAAATCTTAATCGTGGCAGGGATTACAACAATCTCGTCAAGCGCCATCGTTGCCAAAATGGTTGTTGACTTAAAGCGTACGGTTAGGCCGGAGACAGAAATGATCCTTGGCCTTATGATGTTTCAGGATGTTTTTGTAGCTGTTTATCTTTCTGTTGTATCAGGCCTTGTCTTAACCGGGGCAACGTCTACCATGAATGTATTGGCTTCAGCAGGACTGGCGCTGGGATTTATAATTGGAATTGTCTTCCTGGGACGCAGACTTCTTTCAAAGTTAAACACCATATTAAATATTCCCTCTGATGAAGTATTTATGCTGGTGTTGTTTGCAATTCTTGTACTCATCGCCGGGTTCTCGGAAACCATCCATGTTGCAGAAGCTATCGGGGCCTTGTTGGTGGGCCTGGTACTTGGTGAGACTGAGCACCGGGAACGGATTGATAAGCTTGTGGTTCCCTTTCGAGACTTATTTGGGGCCATATTTTTCTTTAGTTTTGGGCTCAGCATCGATCCCCTTGCTCTTGGTGGAGCTGTCTTGCCTGCTTTAGCGGCTGTTGGCTTGACATTAACCGGCAACTTTGCCTCCGGGATGATCGCCGGCCGTATGTCTGGATATTCGCATATGGCCTCTACCAATGTAGGCTTGACCATAACATCGCGTGGTGAGTTCTCCATTATTTTAGCAAAACTCGCCATGGCCGGAGGTCTGTTGCCTATCCTGCAGCCTTTTGCGGCTCTTTATGTCCTTATTTTAGCAGTGCTGGGACCTTTGTTGACCAAGGAATCCAGGTGGATCTACACCAGACTGAGCCGAATATTCAGATGGCCGGCATTAAAAGGCAAAGAAAAACCAAAGCAGAAACAAAAGAAAGCAGTCGCAGAAAGTTCCTGACAAATAAAGGGATCCTCTCATATATTTAAGTCTTGGAGACACACTGCCCCCTCCCTTCCCTTCAGCTGCAGTTTGGGCTGCGGCTTACTTCCATACTATGAGACCGTCTCCAACCGTGGCAGCATTGTATGAACAGGTGCGACTGCCTGTCACGTACAGAAAGGACGACTGAATCGTGAATAGAGTATGCTTTTAGCCAGGATATAATTGCATTAGCTAAAAGAGGGGCAGCTGTCAGTTGCAGTTTTGGGCTAGCAAAAAGACGGCGTATTTCAGGGAAATGATTGTGGCAAATTTCACAAGTTACTATAGCCTATATTAAGATATGTAATAATACTACAAAAGATGGTACAATAAAACCGAAAATGTTAAGGGGTGATAGTATGGCTCAAATAATAACTGCAAAAGAAGCTGCAAATCTGATTAATGACGGGGATGTAATAGTTACAGGAGTCGATGGTCTTACCGGATGGCCTCAGGAAATCGTGGATGCTATAGAGGAACGTTTTTTACGTGAAGGACATCCAAAGAACATTACCTCTATCAGAGCATCCGGAGGAGGTAATTTTACTTCACCGACTGCAGAATCTCAATATTTGCATGAAGGAATGATGACGAAAAGTATTTCATCATTCGTAAGTGTATGTCCGGATCTTGCAAAGAAAATAACTGATAATAAAATTATGGGCTGGATGCTGCCGCTTGGAGTTTTTTATCAGATGTACCGGGAGATCGGCAGAGGCATGAATGGCGCCATGTCAAAGGTTGGACTTGGCACATTTATGGATCCGAGAAATGACGGCGGTAAATTAAATCAACTCACAATGGATAAAGGTGAAGATCTCGTTAAATATGTTCCTGATTTTATGGGTGAAGAATACCTTTACTATACGCTTCCCAAATTAAATATAGGTCTCATGCGAGCTACGACAGCTGATAAACACGGAAATATAAGCTGTGAAAAGGAGCCTATAAATATTGGACTGCTTTCGCAGGCACAGGCGGTAAAAGCAAACGGTGGAAAAGTAATATGTCAGGTAGAAAAAATAGTCGAAGTCAATGAAATACATCCCCGCATGGTAAAGGTTCCGGGCATATATATTGATTATATTGTGGTTGCGGAAAAGCCTGGCGAAATTATGCAGAACTGGATCAGAAGCAATAAAGAAGGATATAATCCAGCATTCACAGGTGAAGCAATTGCCGAATTGGAAGAAATTAAGCCAATGCCGTTAAACGATGTGAAAGTTATGTGCAGAAGAGCTATAAAGGAATTTAAACCTGGATACATAATAAATTTCGGAATTGGCATGCCAACATCTATCCCAAATGTCCTGAATGAAATGGGGCAAAGCGATATGGTTACAATGATTACCGAAACGGGATGCATAGGAGGAGTCCCTGCCCTGGGAAAGGACTTCGGATGCAGCTGGAATGTAGAAGCTTTATGTGATCATGGTGATCATTTCAGCTTATTTGACGGAGGAAACCTCGACGCGGGAATTTTTGGATTGAGCGAGGTCGATGAAAAAGGTAATGTAAACACGAGCCATCTAAATGGAAAAATTGGCGGGGTAGGCGGATTTGCTAATATTTCTTTGTCATCAAAGCATCTGATCTTTATAGGCACATTTACAGCTGTTGGGATAAAAACCAAAGTTGAAAATGGCAAAATGATAATTGTAAATGAAGGGAAATTCAAAAAGTTTATCAAAAAATGTGATAAGACAACTTTTGTTGCCGAGGAATCGCTGAAAAAAGGCAACGATATTGTATTTATTACAGAAAGATGCGTAATAAGACGGGATAAACGAGGCATGGTTCTTGAAGAGGTTGCTCCCGGTATAGACATTCAAACACAGATACTTGACCAGTGTGAGTTTAAATTAATAATACCTGACGGCGGTCCTAAACTGATGGCTCCTGAACTATTCAAGGAATAGCGTTATCTTTCAGTAGCCCTTTCTTTCTAAGGTTTATCGATGATATCTTTTTCTAGGTATTTTAAACTCCCGGTTGATGAAGAATAAAACATCATCCGGGAGTTTACATATTTTACGGGGCAGCTTACAAAGTTATTACATAGATTAAAAAGATTATGCTATAGACAAGAATAATTATATTCAAATACTAAAGGCTTTGGATACAACAATAGAAGATGAAGACTAACGCAACAACTTTTCAGCTATAATTTGTTGTGGATATTCACTGATACTTTCGAAAAGCATTGTACCTTTTACATCGCGTAACAGCCTTTCAAGAATCATTTCTCTGCCGTAGCCATAGCCTCCATGAATTTGTACCGCTGTATTGCAGACGCCAACACCTGCCTTACCGGTAAGCATCCTGGCTATGGCTGCTGCGACAGTAAAAGGCTTACCCTGCATAATCAAATAAGCAGCCTGATAAGTCACTACACGGGCCATATGCACATTGCCCGCCATGCCCGCCAACATCCATTGTATAGCTTGTAAATTAGCAATCGGGCTTCCAAATTGCACGCGTTCTTTTGCGTATCTGACTGATGCATCAAGCGCTGTCTGGCTGATGCCCACAGCTTGCGCAGCAGCTGAAACACCTGCACATGCCTGGGTCTCAATTAGAATTTCATAGCCCTGGTTTTCAGTGCCCAGCAGGTTTTCTTTAGGAACGTGCGCATTTTCAAAAACCATTTCAGTAGTCGGCAACCCGCATAGGCCCATTTTGGGAATGTGCCTGCCGACACAGAGACATGGAGCAGCAGCATCGACGATAAAGGCACTCAGCCCCTCCAGGTCTGTTGCAGAATCTTTTTGAGTGAGAGCAAAAACTATGTATACGTCGGCAACGCCGCCATTATATACGAAGTACTTCTTCCCGTTCAGTACGTAGTGATTTCCATCCAAAATCGCTACAACTTTATCCGGACCTGATGCAGGTGCGGCGCCGGGTTCGGCTAACGCAAAACCACCCAGTTTTTCCCCTGTGCACATAGCAGACAAATATTTTTCTTTCTGTTCTTCGGAACCCCACTTATAAATAGGATAAGCAGCCAGCGAGCAATGGGTCGCCACAATAGCAGCGGTTGAGGCACATGAACGGGATATCTCTTCCAGCATCAGAATGTAGCTTATGAAATCTGCTCCGGCGCCCCCATATTCCACAGGATAAAACAACCCTAAAAAGCCAAGCTCCGCCATGGCTTTTATTGCCGCAGCCGGATAACGGGATTTACGATCCGTTTCAACAGCATGGGGTTCCAGTTGTTCCCTGCCAAAATCGCGGGCAATTTGCTGGATCAATTGTTGTTCTTGGGTTAAATAGAAATCCAAAAGTGCTCCTCCTACTCTAATAGACTTGGATTATCGTTTATCTAGGACTGCTTTAGAAATAACGATTCTCTGGATCTGGTTGGTACCTTCGTAAATGGGCAGGATTCTGACATCACGCCAAACCTTTTCAATATATGCATCCTTGGTATACCCGTACGCTCCCATGATTTCCATGGCATCTGTCGCTGCTTGCACAGCCACATCGGTACAAAATAATTTGGCCATAGCGGAGTATTTCGAATAGGGCTGCTGGGAGTCTTTTAATTCTGCACCGCGGTAAACAAGTTGTCTTCCAGCTTCTATTGCAGTGGCCATCTCCGCTATCTTAAAGTCGACAGACTGATGAGCAGACAGCAGCTTACCGCTATCCACGCGCTTTTTTATATAATCCACGCATTCATCCAAGGCCCTTTGAGCGACTCCGACAGCCTGCGCAGCTACCATTAACCGGCCTGCGTCCAGCGACATCATGGCTAATTTCATCCCGTCACCTTCGTTGCCGAGCAAATGCCATGCAGGTATTCTAACATTTTCCAATATCAGTTCCACTGTATTGGAAGCGTGTATTCCCATTTTATCTTCCACTTTACCGATACTGAGTCCGGGACGATCCCGCTCTACAATAAAGGCGCTCATACCCTTAGAGCCCTTGCTTTTATCCGTTGACGCAAATAAGACATAGGTAGCCGCAACCCCGCCTTGTGTAATAAAACACTTGGTCCCGTTAAGGATATACTCGTCCCCGTCTCTTTTGGCAGTTGTTGAGATAGCACCCACATCCGACCCGGCTTTCGGTTCAGTGAGGGCGAAAGCGCCATAATTACCTGCCAACAGGGGAGCAAAATGTTTTTTCTGCTGTTCCGGCGTTCCGGCCAATAAGACCGGATAGGAACACAGGTTGTTGGCGCCAAAAGCAGTAGCAACGCCAAGTTCAGCGTAGCCAAGTTCTTCCATAACTATAGTACAGGTAACAGTATCAAGTTCGGGACCGCCAGTTTCTTTTGGCGCAACCAGGCACGCCAATCCGGCATCCGCCCATGCCTTGAAAACAGATGACGGAAGTACCCCTGTAACATCGCACTCTTTGGAAATGGGATCAATGTATGCTTTAATAAAAGCGCGTACTTTTTTTTGCAGTTTCAGTTGTTCTGGTGTAAAATTACACATCTGTTTACCATCCTTCATTCTTTTTCATTTGCATAGCAGGTTCTCGCAATACGAGAAGCAGAATTTCCGCTCATCAGGGCCATATATTTATTTATCGTATCAACAGGACATTGACCCAGGTTCCGGTAACCCCTGTGAGGTCGTTCAGTATTATAGTAAACCAACCAATTATCAAAATCAGCCTGCAAGTTTTTAATATCTTTGTAGCTTCCCTTTAGTATTTTTTGAAAAAACTCTTTCAAAGCCGTCTTTTTAAAACGCTCTAAAAAGCCGTTCGTTTGCCCATGACCGCTCTTCTTGTTGCTCCTATGCTCTTTGTTATTCTTATGTTCGATGTTATTGAGCGCCAGATATAATTCAAAAGGGTGTGTTTCCCTACCACAATACTCTCTTCCGCTGTCCGTCAGGATTGTATCTACAGCCAGACCCTTTTCCCTGTAAAAGGGAATTACCTCATTGTGCAGCACAGCAACCGCATATTCCGGTACTTTAAAGCTATGGAGGAAGCCAAAAGCATAACTACCGTAGGTATCCACCACAGCCTGCAAATAGATCTTTCCCATCCTATAAGTACCGAGATGAATAGTATCCTGAGCCAGGACTTCACCAGGCCGGCTGCTTTCGTTATTACGTTCTGTGAAGCATGGATTTGTTTGTTCTATAATTGCTCTCTGTTTATCTGTAAGTACAATATTTTCCCGGATAGCTTTCTCCTCAAGTTTTAAAATACGATCGTATCCGCACGTCATACCATTTTTATTAAAGACACTTTGGATGGCGGCAGGACTAACGCTAAACCCTTGTAATGCGAACATGTTGCTTAACATCAAGTTACCACAACTAGGATTTTCATAACTTAAAGCTAATATCATTTCGTCAGTGACTTGTGGTGTGATGCTATTATTAATATCTTCAATTGGCTGAAGATCCTTAAGTCCTTCAAATCCATACTCCTGAAATATTCTTTTATAATCACTTAATTGCGTTATAGTCATCTTGCGGTTCCGGTGAATTGATCTTATGTTTCCGAAAGTCTGCTCCAGCTCCATTACACTTAAATGACGATTTGCATACTTCGTGTCCATTTTAAGTTCCTTTCTATTTCTACCAGTTTCAATACAAACTCTTCAGAAAGCTATTCATTTTCCTTTTACTTTTATAATAAAATGATAGTCATTTATCATAACAGATGAAGCCGGCATGGTATAAGCCCAGGCCGGCTTCAAATCCAGTCCCAAAGCTACCAGGCGACTATTTTTAAAATGATTCATATCCGGATCATTTTTCAAAAGTGGCCCAGCACCTTAAAGACCCTGCGCTGCAATGACTGCTAGCCAGCTATAGTGTTGGCCTCCCGGGCTTTTATATTTCTGTAACGGACATATTGGGTTAAGAGAATAGCGATAGTACTAATAACGGCTGCAATAATAAAAGCCTGTGTGTATCCGCCGCTTGCTATTTTAATCTTGGCGGCCGTGATAGGGCCAAAATACGCGGCTAAAGCGAAACCGCAGAACATTATTCCATAGTTGACACCGTTGTTTTTTGGTCCAAATGTATCTGCCGTAAGAGCAGGGAAAATACCCATTAGACCGCCGAAACAAAAGCCTACCGCCATAACTACCAACATGAAAGGTGCAAAGGTATTCACAGTTGACAATAAAAACATACTAAGGGCTAGTATAATATACATTGCTGTTAGCGAAGCATAGCGGCCGGCGATATCGGAAACCCAACCCCAGAAAATCCGTCCTGCCATATTTGCCAAAGCCAACAGGCTTACAGCGAAAGCTGCTGTGGCCGGTGTCACTTTGATGACTTCCTGCGCGATTGGAGAGGCTTGACTGACGATCATTAAACCTGAAAAAGCACCGGCCATAAGCATGAGCATTAAAACGTAGAAAGTAGGGTCCAGCAACATCTGAGGCCAATTCTTATCCACACCCGACACTGCCGACCCGGCCGCAGGCGCCGGAGGATTCCAGCCTGCCGGCTTGTACCCCGCAGGTGCTGTCATCACAAAGAACGAACTCACTAAAACGACAACTAAAAAAACTATTCCAAGTACCTTAAAAGCGTTCAGAACACCAGAGCTGGCTATTAAGGCGTTGGCAATTGGGCCGAGAAGAACAGCCGACAAACCGTAGGCGGCTGTAACGATACCAGCTACCAGCCCCCTTTTATCAGGGAAAAACTTGACGGTATTGGCTATAGTACAGCTATAGACTGTACCAACTCCCAGTCCGGCAAAAATACCATAAAATACATACAACGTGGTTATAGAGCTAGAATATCCGCTACCAATCCATCCGATTCCAAAAAGTAGCCCTCCCACAAAGATAACCCACTTCGGTCCGAATTTGTCCTGGAGCCTTCCCCCCAACACCATAGGAATTGGTGAAATCGAGTTTGCAATAGTGAATGCCATTGCCGCAGCTGCTCCAGTAATGCCTAACAAAGCAGCCACTGGTTTGGCAAAAACACTCCATGCGTAAATCGAACCGACACATAGATTAATAAGGCAACTGGCAATTAAAACAAGCCATCTTTTAGAGTCTAAGTTCATGACAAATACCTCCTAATTAATTTTTGTCATTCCTGAAGTTCCTCATTTCGCAAGCTTTATTTTGCTGAATATACAGCAGATATAAATCCTTACTAACCTAGCATAAGAATGTCGGTACGCTTCTCTATGAATTCAGATCTTTTCCTTGCTTGATGTAGGAACCTCCGGCCTGTATTGCATAAACCTATTAAGGTATTTTTGGATTCTAGATTCTTATCACAAGCACGCAACACAGGCCGGCGTCCCACCTAATTTAATTTGATACGACATAAGAATGCTTGCTTACAAACTTTCTTATATAATAATGTGTCACATCATCAACAATTACCAGCATATTCACTCCAACTCTTATTACATAAATTACTATGAAATGGTAACTTGTATTTTCAAACAAAAAAGATTATAATGTTGAAAGTCTTGTATTACGTTTGTACTGGTTATAAATATTGCTTTTCGACGGGGAATATTTATATCAGTACTTTTTTTTGTACCGTTTTAGTTGATTCATTTCGCTACAGGATTCCCGCAAGATCAAAGATAGTCCCTTTTCAATAATATTTATTTCAGTCGTTATCTAACTAAATGTTATCATTTTTTACCGTCTTTACATTTTTAGTCTTTTTTTACGATATCTTTTAATCTACCCCATACCGGCTGGAAAATCCCCTCGTCCATAAGCTTCAAATCAGGTGAGATGATTGGTTTAAAGTCCATAAGGGCCAGGATATCTTTTTCTAAATCCACACCAGGAGCGATCTCTGTTAAGACCATTCCTTCTTTTGTAAGTTCAAAAACGGCTCTTTCTGTAATGAAAAGAGTAGGCTTGTTAATTGAGACCGCATATTTGCCGCTGTAGGAAATCTGCCCAACCTGGTCCAGGAATTTTTTCTGTCTACCCTCTTTGATAATGGCTAATTTACCGTCTTTCACCTCGAGTTGCAGCCCGCCTGCGGTAAAGGTGCCGCAAAAAACCGCCTTTTTGCAGTTCGTGGTTATGTTAATAAAACCACCGACACCCATAACCTTTCCGCCAAACTTGCTCGCGTTGACGTTACCATCTTTATCCGTTTCCGCCAGCCCGAAAAAGGCCAAATCAACACCGACGCCGTCAAACCAGCTTTGATGGAAATTATGATCAACCGTAGCTTCAGGATTCCAGTGGTGTCCGAAATCTCCGCCGACTCCCGGCAAGCCGCCGATATTTCCCAACTCGGAAATCGGTATCATAATATCCCCGACACCTTCTTCAGTAGCTACGTTGGCGATACCTTGCGGAATACCGATACCTAAGTTAACAGGACCCGGCGCCAGTTCCATAGCTGAACGACGGCAGATGACTTTGCGCTCGTCCAATGGAAGCGGGGGAACGCTACCCAGGGGTACCCTTGCATCGCCTGAAAATGAAGGATTATATACAGTAACCATGCTTTGCCATTGCGGCTTTTGAGCAACCACAATATAGTCAACCAAAACACCCGGTACTTTTACACGCTTGGGATGCAATGTTCCAGCTTTAACCAATGTTTCCACCTGCACTATGACAATGCCTCCCGAAGCTTTTACCGCCTGTGCTACCGGCAGATTATCCAAACTTTTGCCTTCTTTATCAATCGTGAAATTGCCGTTTTCATCTGCTACAGTACCCCTCAAGAGCGCTACATCAATAGGGAAGGAAGGGTAAAACATCCACTCCTCCCCTTCAAATTCAACTACTTTAAGGATATCTTCCGTGGTAATATCATTAACCTTGCCGCCTTCAATACGCGGGTCAATAAAGGTCCCCAACCCAACTTTTGACAACACGCCGGGTCCTTTTCTGCCAATTTCAAGATACAATTGGGCAATGACTCCTTGCGGGAGGAAATAACACTCTGCTTTGTTCTCTTCCACCAGGCGGGCCATGCGCGGTGATGAACCAACATGCGCTACGATCAATCTCTTAATCAGACCCTCTTCGGCCATGGCACATTCGCCTCTGCCTTTCCAGTCACCGGCTCCAGGTCCATGCACCTGGGTAATGCCTTTGGGATGCCCGGTATTCCTAAATCTTTCTCCGATGGCTAAGCCTACCTCTTCCGGCCACCCGGCAAGTCCAGACACAGCATATGCTACAGTTGCGCCGTCCTTAATAAGTTCCGCCGCTTGCGCTGCCGTAATCACTTTCGCCATACTCTTCATTCTCCTTTTTGGATTATTTTCGTTAACCTATGTTAACATTGCAAATATCTTCAATTTTTCTACCATACGCCGGTTTGGAATTAACCGGCGCATGGCAGGTAGGTAGGTAACTAATCTCCGCTATTAAGCTCCGCAGCCGCAGCCGGCTTCTTTTTCTTTCTTCTCTTTTAGGGCCTTGAGAACCATTTCCGGCGTAACCGGCACCTGGTAGAACCTTACACCAATGGCGTCGTAGATAGCGTTGACAATCGCCGGGAAGGTCGGCTGAACGGCGCCTTCACCGGTTTCCTTGACCCCAAACGGCGCGTTCGGATCGTAGCTCTCTACAATGTTGGTGTCCATTTCCGGCATCTCCATGAATGTGGGACACTTGTAGTCGTGGAAGTTGGGGTTCAGGTGCCTGCCGTTTTCATCAAATTTCATTTCTTCATAAAGGGCGGCGCCCATATTAAACACGATGGAGCCTTCCACCTGTCCGTCTACGCTCATCGGGTTGACGGCTGTGCCGCAGTCACCCGCTTCGGTTACCTTCCTGACGTATACACGTCCGGTCTCGGTATCCACATCCACTTCGTGGACCTGACAGCTAAAACCGAAGGCGGGGGAATGACCGATATTAGCGCCTTGCACCCGCTTGCCAGTCGCGAGATCAATCCCTTTGCGGCGCGGCGGAGAGAAGTGTCCGATGGCAACCAGCGCACCAACGGAGTTCATATGCTTTTTAACTACTTCCTCCCAGTCAATGGTGAACTTGGGTTCAAACATGGAATAGATCTTGCGGTCTTTGATGGTTAGTTGGTTGGCCATGCAGCCAAGCATGTTGGCAGCCGTTTCCTTTAGCTTTTCATTGATTTGTTTGGCTGCTTCCCTGATCGCAGAACCGGACGCATAGGTTAAACGGCTGGCGAAACTGCCCAGGTCAAAGCTGCCCAGCTCCGTGTCACCTACTTGAACGTGCACGTCTTCATAATTGATCCCCAGCGCCTCAGCCGCCATCTGGGCCATGACAGTGGTGCAGCCCTGGCCGATTTCAGCAGCCGCGCAGAACAGGGTCGCGCCGCCCTCGGTATCTACCCGCAGGGTTACCGAGGTATGAGGCTTGTACGCCTGGTACAGGGTATAAGCCGTACCGGAAATATAAAAGCCGCCGGCCATGCCGATGCCTTTACCAAAGGGCAGCTTGCCGTGTTTCTCGAGATAACCCGATTTGTCTACCGCAGTCTGCAGGCACTCCTTGAACTCACTATGCGGCACATGGAGATTGTTAGTGGCATAATAACCTGATTCGACAGCGTTTCTCAGCCTTATTTCCAACCCGCTGATCCCCACCATATCGGCCAGTTCATCAAGCAGGCAATCCATGGCAAACCTGGGCTGCACGCCGCCCAGACCCCGCATGGCCCCGGTCGTGGGCAAGTTGGTATAAACGTTTCTCACACGGGAGCGGACGTTGGGCACTTTGTAAGGCAGGTGCACCATCGATGCGGTGTAGAACATCACCACCACGCCCCAACCTGCGTATGCCCCCTTGTCCATCGTATTGTCAAATTCTGCAGCTTGGATATAACCGTCTTTGTCCACGCCGACTTTCAATTTCATGTAGCATGGGTGCCGGCCTTTGCTCGTGAAGAATACTTCATCACGCTCGTAGGTCACTTTGACCGGTCGGCCAATCTTGCGTGACAACAGGCAGGCCACAAATTCCGATGAGGCTGCTTCGCCCTTGCCGCCAAAACCGCCGCCCACGGTGGGCAGCGTAACCCGGATCTTGCTCATGGGCATTTCTAAAACGATGGACATCTGGCGGTGCAGATAGTGCGGAACCTGGCTGCTGGCCCACAGGTGCAGCTGCCCGCTCTGGGTGTCATAGCTGGCCACGGCCGATTGCGGCTCAATGTAGGCGTGCTGCGGCCGACCGGTTTTGAATTCTCTTTCTAAAATGTACTCGCACTTTTCAAAACCTTTGTCCACGTCGCCGAAGATCTGCTCGCCTTTGTGCATGATATTGTCGGGAGCATTGTCATGAATAGTAACTTCACCAGCGCGGGCCAGGGATTCAAACGGATCCAGCAACGCCGGCAGGGGCTCGTATTCCACTTCAATCAGTTCACAGGCTTCCTCGGCCGTTTCTTCATCAATGGCGGCAACAGCAGCCACGCCTTCACCATAAAAGCGAACCTTGTCTACCGCCAGAACGGTCTCGTTGGCCGACTGGGGAACAATACCCCATTTGTTGGGAGCTTCGTCTCCGGTGAGCACCGCTAGTACCCCCGGCAACTCAAGCGCTTTGCTGCAGTCGATCTTTTTAATTTTGGCGTGCGCGTATTCCTTGCAGCGTTTGATCTTCCCGTACACCATATCCGGCAGCACCATATCGGCGGTATAAATCGCTTGACCTTTGGCCTTGGCCGGACCGTCTACCCGCGGTACGCTCCTGCCAACCTGGCTGAACCTCCTTTCATCCAAATAGGATGGCTTTCCTTCACGTACATATGCTGGATTTCCTTCACTTGTATAAGTTTCTCTTGGATCCCAAGTTCCCATCACTTCACCCCCGTTTCAGCAGCTACTTCAATGGCTTCGATAATTCTCTTGAATCCGGTGCAGCGGCAGATGTTGCCCGACATCTCATGCTTGATGTCATATACGCTGGGCTTGGGATTCCTTTTCAGCAGCCCGGTGGCCGACATCAGCATGCCCGGTGTGCAGAAACCGCACTGAATCGCGCCGTGCTGGACAAACGCATCCTGCAGCGGGTTCAGCTCGCCGTTCGGCAGAGTCAGTCCTTCCACAGTGGTAACCTTTTTGCCGTTGCAGGCGATTGCCAGCGTGATGCAGGACAGTACGGGTTTGCCTTCCACCAGCACCGTACAGGCGCCGCAGTCGCCCATCCCGCAGCCTTTTTTGGTGCCGGTAAGCCCTACTTTTTTCCTCAGAACGTCGGCCAGAATATCCCGGGGGCTGACGACAACATCGTAAACCCGTCCGTTGATTTCCAATTCAATCAGTTGTTTCATCACTTACACCTCCTGAGCGGCGGCAAACGCCTCTTTCAGCAACCTGCGGGCCAGCACCCCTACGATCTCGCGCCGGTATTCCGCCGAGGCCCGAACGTCGCTAATCGGCTTCGCTTCGTCCTGCGCTGCTTCTGCCGCTTTCGCTGCCAATTCGTCACTGAATTTCTGCCCGGTCATGAGAGCCGGAACTGCTCTGGATATCAGCGGCTTGATGAAAACCGAACCCATGACCAGTTTCACACTCTGCACGGTCTTTTTGTCGTCTTCCAGCTCAAGGGCAACCGCCATGTTGACGCTGTCAATTTCATTGGCGTCCCTGGCCCCCATATAGGCATATTTGGCTACCAGCTTGGGGGAGGGTTCCGGCAGTTTGAACTTGGTCAGAATCTCCCCTTCCTTCAGGTCGATCTGTCTGACACCCTGAATGAACTCTTCCAGAGGCATTTCCCTTTCACCCGCGGCGCTGCTCACTACAACCGAAGCGCCGTAAGCTACCAGGGGGGCCGGGGTCTCGGCCGACGGAGAGGCGTTGCAGCTGTTGCCCCCGATGGTGCCCATATGCCTTACCTGGGAGGATCCTATCTCCCCTGCCGCATAAGCCAGCGCCGGATATTTCTGCTTGACAATCTCGGAAAACTGAATCTCGGCGTTCTTCGTGGTCGCGCCGATTTCCATCCCTTTGCCCGGCTCATATTTGATGCCTTGAAACTCTTCAATATTGGTGATGTCAATCACATTTTCCGGGCTTATGATCTTGTCCTTCATCAATATGACCAGGTCGGTCCCGCCCGCCAAAATCTTGGCCTTGCCGCCCAGACGTCCCACCAGCTCATATGCTTCGCCAGGCGTCTGCGGGGCATAATACTCAAAGGGTTTCGAATACATAGAATAAGCCACCTCCTTCAATTACTTTCAGCTTCCCATCAATATCCGCTTTCTCTATTCTTCCTGCTAAATTCCCGGCTGTTGCTTTCTTTGACATTCCCCCTTTGTTTGATGCAACGCCAGGGAAGCGTTTAAACTAAAGCCGGCTGTTCTCCAGAAGTCAGGGTATAACCCGACATAGTATAAACCACTAGAGTTAAAACCCTGACCCATCGTCTTACATCCACCATATATTGTTTGTTCATGCAGTACTTCAGATGATATTACTATCATCCAGATTGCCATTTTAAAAATTTTTCCTTGCTGATAGACTATAAGATCGTGTTTGCTGACCAATCTCTCCCCGCCTTAGAACACCCTGTCTTCAGTTGCCCAGGTCGGGAACCAGCGGTAGTGCTCTTTCGGATAGGCTTTGTTTAGGCCGTCATAAGTAGCTTTAACAAGCTGGATGCCCTTCTTGTTGCGTAACACCATGACATAGCCCTTTCCTTCCAGAGCCACAATGGCTTTTTCCAGTTCGGCATCACCGGCGGCAATGTATTCCTTAATATCACCAGGCGTCATATGCAGACCCGGGTTGATCCTGTAGTCTTCGGCTAACACAGCCAGCACGTTTTCCTCACTCGCAGGCAGTTTATTCTCTACAGGTCCAAACGCGGGAACCGGCACACCCAGTTCCTGGTCGATGACGCGGCGCGGCATCTGAATATCCTCCGTCATTAACTTGAGCGCAGATCTAAAGATGACCAGCCTGCAGGCTTCGACGGTACCGCCGGCAACATGCTCAGTCTTGGCAACTTCATAGATATTTTGGACCGGATAGAAACGGTTCACGCCATCGCCGGCCATAATCTGGGTGGCTTGCTTGGCTGACTCCAAGGTTTGTTCGGCGCCAAACGCCTTAATTGCACTGGCCTCGATAGTAATGTCTTCTTCCCTATCCCAAAGCCATGCCGTGTAATAAACCGCTATCCTGGAGATCTTCAACCTGATTACGAGATCGGCGATTTTGTCCTGGTTGGCGGGGATGTCGATAGTAGGCTTGCCAAACTGAACTCTGCGCTGCGCATAAGGGACAGCGTTGTTTAACAACAGGCGCTGCCAACCGATAGTACCTGAGGCAATGACTGTTCTTTCAAAGTTCAGCCCGGCCATCATAATCTTCCAGCCTTCACCTTCTTGACCTATCCGGTCTGCCTCGGAAACGACAACATTATCAAAGTCGAGGGAGCCGTTCTGGACATTTTCAAAGGCAAGGATTTCATTCAGTTTTTCACAAGTGAAACCTGGTGTACCCTTTTTAACGACGAAGGCGGTGAGGTGACGGCGCTTTTTATAATCTTCCGGGTTATCGCTGGTCCTGGCATACACAAAATAACGTTCCGCCACTCCGGCAGCCACGATAAAGCGTTTCTTGCCGTTTAAGATGTAATGGTTCCCCTCTTTTTTTGCTGTAACCGTTACACCGGCAGCGTCTGTACCGGCAGTCATTTCAGTAATAACCACAGCGCCAATCTCACCGCCGGCGATGTCAGGTAAGAACCTCTTCTTCTGCTCTTCCGTGCCGTATTCGATAATCTGCCGCAAACCGCCGTTCATGTTGCCCACAACGATCCTGCCGATACCCGGCATCATGCTGTGCAGTTCTTCAGACAGGATGCAGGCGCCTGTCGCGCCCAGCCCCAAACCGCCGTACTCCTTGGGAATAGCGGCGCCGATGTAACCCTTTGCACCAATCTTCTTATAGATATCAAAGGGAAACTCTCTGGTCCATCTGGTCGCTGCATCTCTGGGCGCAATTTCCTTCACGAAAGCCCTTACCTCTTCAGCAAATGCTTTCTGTTCATCTGTCCACCAGGGAAATGGTTGCAATTTTCTGTCTCCTCTCATTTTAGGTATTTACTTATTTCTAGGTTGACCGGGGGCGTTTTTGTTTGCCCCCGGGTCATACCTGTAAATCACTTACCTGTATTGCGAGCCTGTGTCAAAGTTTTAATTCCGAACAGAGATTTCACTCCCGGCAAACCAATCAGCCATCAAGACTGCCTGTTTAGATTAAAACCCAGCCTTTTTATTTGGCCATTCCTCAGGATATTTTGGTGTTTCCCAATCCTTAATTTCCATCATCCAGGGCGCCCGCTCCACAAACTCGTCGGTGCCGAGGGGAATTGGCGGGTGGCATACCCATTGCGGGTCAAGTTCTGCCTTGATTTTCAGCATCCATTCGTGATAATTCGGTCCTAATTTTGGCCCGGTCAAATACAGGGGCTGGTGGGAACCCAGTAATGACGTGTAATACCCATGTTTGATATTCATCTTAGACGTCTCCACGTAGAATTGATCCACGGGGTGGGTATCCTCGCGCTGATCCCAATAAATCAGGTACTCTGAGTAACCCATGTGGCCGCCTTCGCAAACCATGGTCCAGCCCGGGTCGCCATGATCCGGCATCAGGGGCGGCGTATACTTTGCCTTCAATTCCGCGTAAGTTGGACCATGTGTTTCAGCGTGGGGGATGGACTCCTGAATGTAGTCAACGGAAACATATGAACCACACATGAGCCACATACCCGCCGAATCGGCGTTTTTGATCCATGACTCATCTGAAGGCTTGGTGCGCCGTGGTTTACCGCCCAATTCTTTAATAAAAATATCATTCAGTACGTTTTCTTGATATACCATGTCCTCTTCCGAGGTAAAACCGATAATCAATACACGTACCAGGTGGAAATTCTTCAACGATTCAGGCGACTCCTTATCCCATAATTCCCAGAACTCTTCCTTGTCTTCCGCCTTGGCAATTACACGCCAGAATACAGGTACCTTGGTAACCGCGCCGCCGACCATGGCCTTGCCAATTTCGTACATGGCCTTGTTCTCTGCTTCTCTGCTGGGTACCTGGTAATTAATCCATTTGACCCGTTTTTCCGGCAGGGTCAACGCGGTACTGGGCGAAATCCCCTCCGGGACCAGCCTCTCTTCCTGGAAGGGCATGACCTTAACGGCCATTTTGGTAACAATACCCAAACACCCCAGCACACCGGTGTAACCTCTCAAAATACCCCGCAGGTCAGGACCTATACCTTCGCCCCAGAAACCATCATCACCCACGGCCAGCGAACCCAATTTGATCAGTTCCCCATCCGGGAGCACCAGCTCAAGCCCCAGGATCCGCCGCATCGGCAGGCCTACCCTTAAGCTTAACGGGGACCACCCGTCACTGATCAGGTTGGCTATTACCGAGCACTGGGCGCCGCCGCCGCCGACAACCGTGTAAGCGCCGCGCTTCATGCATTCCTCCTGGAAGGGTGAGAAAACGACACCCGGCTGGATGGTCGCATAAAAGTGCGCGTCATCGAACTCACAGTCTTTCATCCTCTTCATGTCGATGATGAGCTCGTTTTCCTCGTGACAGTGGGAGCGTGGTCCGTAGAACCCTGTTGAATACGGCACATAGGGCGCCTTGTAACGGTTGCATATTTTCACTATTTTCTGTACGTCTTCTGTTGTCCTTGGCAGAATCACGGCGGCAGGCAATTTTGTCATTACCCGCTCATACCCGGCTCCGGCTTCGTAGCCGCCGGCTCCGGACTTGTATGCGGCCATGATGACCGGATCATCAGAAAGATACTTTGCGCCAACGACAGTTTCCAGTGCTTGCAGCGCTTCTTTAACGATGGCCATATGCTAACCCTCCTTTATAACGAAGCCAGGATGACTTCAGATATATCCAGTACCTGCAGTTTTTCACCATTTGCTTTAGCGGTTTGCGCGAAATTGTTCTTGCAGAAAGGACAGGCTGCCACAAGGGCTTCCGCTCCTACTTCCCGGACTTCGTCCAGACGTTCTTTTGCCGAGGAATCGGCCAAATCAGGGAAGGCCTCTTTCGTGCCGCGGCCTGCGCCGCAGCAGAAGGCGTTTTCCCTCAAACGCGGCATTTCAATTAGATTAAGCCCCGGAATGGCCGTCAGGATATTCCTCGGCTGCGCATAAAGCCCTGACGTACCGCGGCGCCTGTGCAGCCTTGGTTCAACACAGCCCATCCAGCCACGCTCGCCGGACCACGGGGTCCACGGGTCACAGAGGCGGCTCACGCCGCAGGCGTCATGATAGGTAAGGTTGAGATCAACGCTCTTGGCCGGCTTCAAGCTGCCGCCGGCTAACGCCTCATCTGCAAACTCCAGCAGGTGCACGACTTTGAATCCCAGGTCATCGGTAGAGATACCGAGCATCTTCGGATAATCCACTTTCCACATCCGGTAGCACTCAGCGCAGGAGGTGAGAAGGGTTTTGGCGCCGGCTGCCTTAACTGCTTCCACATTGCGCCTGGCAATTGCTGTGGCTTCGTCGATCATGCCCACCGAGTACAGCGTATTGCCGCAGCACCACTCGTCCTGCAGCAAGCTGAAAGGAGTACCTGAGGCGTTAAGAATTTTGGCGGTCGCCTGACCGATCTCCGGATTTGTATAGGAAGCGGAGCAGCCGGCAAAATAAAGCACATCCGCTTTTTCGGCAACTTTGATATCGCTGGTAAGCCATTTGCGCCTGTTAGCATGCGGCGAACCAAACTGGTTATGGCTTTTCTCGATATTTTGCGCTATTTTTTTATGAGCGGGCATGGGACCGGCCCCATCCTGAACGGCCTTGACCCTGAGCGCTTCAAGGGCTAATCCGATCTCCAGGTCGAGATTCCTCTTGCACCCAACGTCACAAGCGCCGCAGAGCGTGCAGGCGTAAAGGACTTCCAACAGCTTATCCGACCATGCCAGCTGCTCCTCATCCACGGCAGCGCCGATTCTCATTTTGCCTGCGCAATTGTAGGCGTCAAAATCATTCCACACACCGCTTGGACAGCGGGTGGTAAATTTCATACCCGGGCTATAGGTATGATCCAACCAATAACCGCCTTTGCATTTAATGCAGTGGTCCATGTCGTATCTGAAGTTCTTTAAATTTTTTACATCTAAGGCTACTTTTTCTTTTGGCGTGTCATAGCGCTCTTTATTCAGTTCACTAATTTTGGACATATTTTTCTCCTCCTTTCTCCTCTAGAAACACAAGTTTCCGGGATTCATGATGTTGTTGGGGTCAAAGATCTTCTTAACCCGCTTCAATAATGACGTATAGGAGCCGGCCCGCTCGTACATCATCGGCGCCAGCACCCCATAGGGCCTTGTGAAATAAGCCCCCTCGCTGATAAGGGCTGCTGCGGCTTCCTTGTACAGGTTGGCGATGTTTGCCTTTTCGCTTGCATCTCCGGGATTATAGAAAAAGGTGAATTCCATCTGGCAGGCCCTGTTGTGCTCGATGGGCTGCACGTACATACCGGTATCTTCAGGTTTGTAGCCGTACTTAACAGCCACAGCCTGGACCGTATTAACATAAGCCGGGGTGGCTTTCGGCTTGCAGATAAAGAAGAGGCTCTGGGAGGCGCCTTTCCACTGGTTCTTCCAATACACTTCCCTGGGCCAGGGATTTCTTAATAGAGGCAGAAGCTTTTTCCCGATCCCGGGGAAACCGGGCAGGTTATCGGTAAGAGCAATATCCTTAAATTCGTTCTTCATTACCTGATTGAGAAATTTCTCTTCATAGGCGATTTTCTCTTCGGGCCGGCGCACGAGGCCGCAAATGACCACTACCAGGGTCCAGGGCGGCAGGGTTTTCCGCAGTGCTGCAAAATCCTCGGGCCATTTGTCGGCAAGAATCGCGGCCAGATCCACATTATTGAGCAACAGGACTTCCTCGCCAATCCTTCTCGGCAGAATTCTATAAAGGAACTCCTGGCCGCGGGCTAAATCAATAATGGGCGCGAAAAGGACCTTGTCTATCTGCGGCTTGTGTTCGATTTTAAGGTTTGACCAGGTTAACGCACCCATGGTGCCCTGTGCGCCCTGGACCAAACGGTAGAAGTCAAGGCCCGGGCCTGAGGGGTTGCTCCCGTGGGATTTGGACTGGGGGAACCCGTGTACGCTGGCTGAACCGCCTCTGAAAATATCCCCGTTGGGCCAGACAACCTCAAAACCCTGCAAGGGTTCGTTATATTCATATACTGTATTGGTGGGCACTTCCCTTTCGAGATAATCGGTAAGGACTGAACGATCCTTGTGCGGACAAAGCGGCATAACCATCCGCATCCCCTGCTTATCCAATTCCGGTACCAGTTGACCCCAGGTTACACCGGGTTCAATGCGGATCCGGCGGTCAAAGACGTCAATCTCGATAATCTTGTTCATTTTGCCAAGGTCCATGACGATTCCGCCCTGCTTGGGTATCGTACTGCCATGGAAATGCACTTTTGAACTTACCGGCACCACCGGAACATTGTTCCCGTTGGCCCATTTCACCACCGCTGAAACCTGTTCCGATGACTCGGGCTGCACCACAATATTGGCCATTCCGGCAGGCAGGAGACTTAAATCCTGCGCATACTTTTGAAGTGCATCACCCGCGTCACTAACGTTCTCCTTTCCAAGAATCTTTACCAACTCGTCCTTCATACTCATTGTGTTCCTCCTTTCATATAAAAAAGCATATATCTAGATCTTCACAGATCCGACCTGCCTTTATGAGCTCTGCTTATGAAGGTCCCTCTAATATTGACGGTTTATTGATGTTATTTAAAACCACAACGAATTTAAACTACGCCCTATTCAATTTTTAAAAAAATAAGTAAATGAAGGTTAAATTTTGATTAACTAAACACCAAGTTAATGTCATATCGATACAGCAATAGTTGCATTTTGCAACCTCAACTTTTCGACCCCTAACTCGCGAAGTTTAAACTTTTGAACTTTGCCGCTGGCCGTATAAGGGTAACTGTCAATAAACACTATATACGATGGGATTTTAATGCCGGCAATTTTACCCTTGCAGAAATCTTGCAGTTCTTCCTGTGTAAGCACCGCTCCCTCTTTTAGCTGGACAAAGGCTACCACGTCTTCTCCATATTTAGGGCTGGGTACTCCCAACACCTGGGCTTCTTTAACCAAAGGGTGGGTGCACAGGTAATTCTCTATCTCTCTGGGATATATATTTTCACCGCAGCGAATAATCATATCTTTTAACCTGCAGGTAATCCTCAAAAAACCCCCATAATCCATAATGCCCAGGTCTCCTGTGTGCAGCCATCCATCCTCATCTATGGCTTCGGCGGTAGCTGCCGGCATTTTATAGTAACCCTTCATCACATTGTAGCCGCGGGCACGGATTTCACCCTGCACACCCGGAGCTGCTTCTTGTTCTGTTGCGGGGTCGACAATTTTTACCTCAACACCGGGCAGCGGCCTTCCCACGGTCGAGAGCCTCAATTCAGGCGGATCGTCAATCCTGGTTTGGGTTATACATGGCGAAGCTTCGGTCTGCCCGTAGGCATTTACAACCTCTCGCATGTTTAAAACGCTTTCTATTTTTTTTAAGACTTTTAGCTCACATGCAGCGCCTGCAACAATTCCGGTTCGCAGGGAAGATGTATCAAACTTCTCCTTCTCCATTTGCTCCAGCAACATAATAAATATGGTTGGAACCCCATGCAAAACCGTACAGCGCTCTTTTTCAACGCTTTTCAGGACTTTTACGGGATCAAATCTTTCAGATGGGAGCACCATCGTAGCCCCTGCTGCTACACTGCATATGGTCCCTGCCACAGCACCGAAGCAGTGGAAAAAAGGAACTGGTATACAAACCCGGTCCGCAACTCTAAGGTTCATACACGCTGCCATACCTTTTGAATTCAAAATAACGTTATTGTGTGTCAGCATGACACCTTTCGGAAACCCGGTTGTACCGGAGGTGTAGATCATCATATTTACATCGTCCGGCTCCATTTGAGTTACAAGAGCAGCCAATTCTTCATTTGAAACATCTTCACCCATTTTGATTACTTCATTCCAGGTAAACATGCCGGGGTATTGTTTATCACCAATCACAATCACATTCTTCAAGAAAGGCAGTTTCTCTGATACAAGTTCTCCCGGTTTACCGTTATACAGCTCCGGGCAAAGTTTATATATGATGCTTGGGTAATCTATGTTTTTCATGCTGTCCATCATAATCAAGGTTGTTGCATCCGACTGTTTCAAAAGGTATTCCAGTTCGCTTGTCTTGTAGCTGGTATTCACTGTTACAAGGACCGCTCCAATCCTTGCGATGCCAAACTGTGCAATAACCCATTCAGGAAGGTTGGTAGCCCAAACAGCGATATGATCCCCTTTTTTTATTCCAAGCTTCAACAAACCTTTGGCAACTTGATTGCAAGCTTCCCGAAATTCCTTGTAGGTGTATCTCATACTACGTTCTGGATAAACAAGCGCATCATTATTCGGATAGGCTGCTGCTGCCTGATCAAGCAGTTGACTTAAAGTAATACTTCTTGAATCCTTCATTTTGCATCCCTCCGGGATTAATGAAAAGATTTCTGAGATCCAATAATCTCAATACTATTATTGCGCATCCTATTATAGACTATAGTAATTTGTGAAAATTGTAATTAGCTTTCCCGAAAATATGGGGGCTTTTTTGCGAGCCCCCCCTAATATTAAATGCATCCCCTAATCAATCACATTATAAACGGATGTAGAATTATTAACTATTCACGTTTCCAAGGAATATTAGCAGTAAACCAGCTTGGTTTTACTTCACTTCATACAATAGTGCATCATACTATGGTGAATTATGAGTATTGCAGCAAACTTAACTAAAAAACGGGGGCATATTTAGCATATTCCCCATATTATTCTACCGTTAGCACTTTACCGTATTTAATTTTATTATAAATAGCTGATAAATTGTATTCTATTCACATTTTCATGGAATCTTGGCAGGAAACAAGCCCGGTTTTACTTCACTTTATAGTGAAAGAATCGTATCTATTCACGTTTTCATGGAATTCGAACCGGAAATAGGCCTGTTTTTTCTTCACTTCATACGAAAAGGTCCGGCTGCCCCATATCAAGGCAGCCGGACCTTTTTTACAATCGTTCACTTGGTGAGAATTTATCTCTTTAACAGGGTCTCTCCATAATATCGATACAACTTAATGGCCAATAGGAGCTCAAGCTTTGTATCCTTGTCCTTCAAATCAAGGCCGGATATTTTTTCAGCTTTTTCCAGGCGGTATCTAAGAGTGCTTGGATGGATGAACAGCTCCCTTGCCGCACTTTGAATACAGCAATCTTGTTCCAAATAACAGGCCAGGGTTTCAATCAGGTTTGTATTATGTTCAGCACCATATTCATACAGTTTTCCAATGATACGCCGTACAAACTCCGGCAGAGTTTGATCGTTGCCCGGCTGCGGCAGAATTCCCATCAGCCGCAGGGAATGATAGTAAAACACGCCTTCCTCAGCGCCCGGTTGCGGGCCCGTTAACGAGATAACCTTGCAGGCTTCGGCAAAGGCCACCCTGTAGTCCCGCGGATAAAAACACTGGCGACCTACACCTATTTTCACCTTGCATTCTGTAAAGGTTATTTTGAGCGCTTCAAATATAACCTGAAGGTACTCAGTAACTACTGATGATTCCAGTTTTCTTCCGTCGGCTGATTGAACCAACAGCACCGCTTGCTCATCATTCACAGCGATTGCATTGGCATTCAGATCCAGGTCGCTGGTAATGCTAAATAAAACATCTTCTATTTGCTGCTGTCCGGGCGCATTTTTGATTTGGATGACTGCCAGGACCATCTCTCTGGACAGATCCAGACCGAGGATCCCTTTTTCCCACTGAATAATATCGTCCTTGCCTTTGCCTTGGTCTTTAATCAGGCCAAGGATCAATGTTCTCCTCATTTCATCTTTCAGTTCCACCTGCGCATGCCGCAGAATCACCAGAAAGGTCAGGCTGTGCAGCGCAGCTTTGATCAACTTCATTTGGTCCCAGTCTAAATCTTTTATAAATATGTGCAAATATCCTTTAATTTTGTTTTTTATTACGAAAGGGAATATTTGTCTGGGGTAGGCTACCCCGTAATCCGGCAGCTCCGGTAATTCAATAGGCTGTCCGGAACTCTTTATCAGGTGGACATAATTAATGATCCTCGGATCAACACGCTGAGGCTTTAAATATTTTTTGCCTTCTCTTTTCTGAATATGTGTAAAGGCAGTTCCATTACTATTAGACCGTGCCAGGACACGGAAAAATTCATCCTCAATTAGGATGCTCGTCTGAAACTTTTTGGCCAATAGATCCGCTATACCTTGATGACCTCGCCCGTTTACAATAATTTCCATAAACTCATCATAAAACGCGTCCATTTCAAAATCGTTGGGATTAAGCAACTTTGTCTCCATAATTCCGTTTACCCCCAATGTTATTTGTGCAAAATGCGCATAAGACATTAAGAAGCTGCCGATGGAATCCTAAACCCAACAATACGTGTTAATGTCATTATATCATTGAAGCTTAAAAAACATAACCCTGTCCGGGGTAGAAACCAGACAGGGTTATCAGTAAAACAGTTGCGCATCAAAACTCTGGTATTGTATGCTAAAACGTTATTGAGCCACTAAAACATTCTATCTTCGGTTACAAATTCCGGAGCCCACCTGTAGTATTCCTTGGGATAGGCTTTCTTCAGGCCTTTGTAGTTGGCCTTGACGAGCTGCAGTCCGCCTTTTTTAGTCCGGTAGGTCATGACCAGACCCTGTTCTTCCAGAGCGTCTATAACCTTGACCAGCGCTTCGTCATCAGCCTCGATATATTCCTTGATATCACCCAAGGTCATATGCAGACCCTGGTTTACCCTGTAGTCTTCGCCCAGCACAGCCAGGACATTTTCCTCGCTGAGCGCTAATTTCTTCTCAACAGGTCCCGCCGCCGGCACCGGCACACCAAGTCTCTCACTGATAACCCGGCGCGGCATCTGCATATCTTCAGCCATCAGCTTGAGGCCGCTTCTGAACACTACCAGCCTGCAGGCTTCCAGCGTGCCGCCTGCGATAAAGTCGGTCTTGGCAACTTCGAAAATGTTCTGGATCGGGTAGAAACGGTTCACACCGTCGCCTGCCATAACCTGAGTGGCGTCACAGCTGGAAGCAAAGGTGTTTTCAGCGCCACAGGCCTTGACCATGCTTGCTTCGATAGTGATATCCTTGCCCAGATCCCAAAGGTATGCCGTGTAGTAAACAGACATGCGCGTCGTTTTAAGCCTCATGATGATATCAGCTATTCTGGTCTGGTTTCCTGCCAAATCGATGGTGGGCCGGCCGAACTGGACTCTCCTCTGGGCGTAGGGTACGGTATATTGCAACAGTATTCTCTGCCAGCCGGCGGCTGAAGCAGAGATCAGGGTCCTTTCAAAATTAAGGCCGTGCATTAAAACCTTCCAGCCTTCGCCCTCTTTACCGATCCTGTTGGCCACAGGTACGATAACATTATCAAAGTCGAGGGAACCATTCTGGACATTCTCGAACCCGAGGATCTCATTGATCCTTTCCGAGGAAAAACCAGGTGTACCCTTTTCAACGACGAAAGCGGTGAGGTGGCGGTGTTTTTTGATATCCTCAGGGTTGCTGCTTGTCCTTGTGTACACGATGTAATGCTGGGCCACGCCGGCTCCGACGATAAAACGCTTCTTGCCGTTGAGGACATAATGGTCCCCTTCCAGTTTCGCTTCCACTTCCATACCGGAAGCATCAGTGCCCGCGGTCATTTCGGTAATACCTACACACCCGATTTGACCTTTGGCGATAGCCGGAAGATACTTCTGCTTTTGCTCTTCCGTACCGAAATCCAGGAACTGCATCACGCCGCCCATCATATTTCCAACGATGACCCTGCCCATGCCGGGGCTATAGCTGTGAACTTCTTCAGCAACGATGCAGCCGCCTGTGCAACCCAGGCCCATTCCACCATACTCCTTGGGGATGGCAGCGCCTGTAAATCCTGTTTTGCCAAACTCTTCATATAGATCGAAGGGGAATTCTCTCGCCCATCTGGTTTCCATTTCCCGACCCGCGATCTTTTGCATAAATGCTTTTACATCTTTTGCCAGCTGCTTTTGCTCTTCACTCCACCAGGGAAAGAAATCCATACTTTTTTCCTCCTTTAAGATTATAGTGCTTGATTCCAGATTTCCATTGATAATTCATATTCCTATGTGGCCGGGGTTTAAGTCGATCGTTTCCAGGTTATCCCTTAGTCCCAACTCTTGCGCTCCCGGTAATGGTCTTGTTGTCCTTCCCCCTTTGCTGCTTAATTTAACTCTAGGGAAGTCTTTTCGATAAACAGTTGGTTATTTCCCCAGGGGTTAGAATGACTGCTATAGTTGATAGTATAATTAATGGTTTTAGTATCGCCTATAGTAGTTGCCACAGAAAAAAAGCTCTATTTCAAAAACAGAAGCATGTTAAATAAAACACTTTCTATGATACTATTTTAGAAGATGTTCAGGTAAAACAACATCTACAAAGGCTAGATAGATCTTTTATTAACAATAGTAATTGTATAGTAGAGTATTTAAAAGATCAAGTCTAAATTTATCTTAAACGCTGCGCCAGGCAGGCTTTACCAACTTAAAAGTCCTGCCCGTCAGAGTCAGCCGGACAGGACTTTTAAGTACAACCTGCGTTTACTTCTTATACGATATTCTGCGCTTTTACCAATACTCTATCCTCTGTTGCCCAGGTCGGGAACCACCTGTGGTATTCCTTCGGATGCGCCACTTTCAGGCCAGTAGGTAACCTCGACAAGCTGGATGTCCTTTTTGTTCCGCAAGACCATGACATAGCCTTTTTTTCCAGGGCGGCGTCATCAGCGGCAATATATTCTTTGATATCGCCCAGCGTCATATGCAGGCCGGGGTTGATCTTGTATAATAAACTAAGGAAAGTAAGAATTAAGATATGAATGAAGGTGACTAAATGATAAAGATTGAGTTTACCAATGACGCTAAGGATTATATCCGCAAAAAAAACGCCGATTCCATAACCGTAGATATGATGTCAATATACTATGGGGGCCAATACAATGAACCTGTCGTATCACACGGCAAGCCAACTTCACCTCAAAATTACGACTTAGTAGTTGTAAACGGGATTAAAGTCTATATTTTTAAGGGCGCCGAAACCGAACCGGGTGGGATTACAATATCCGTAGGAGAAGGTAATCAAAGACTGCATGTAGCAGGGTTGGTTTATGACAAACTGGGTTAAGGTAATGGAAAGAAAAATCTAACATATAAGAGCCGGCAGCCTGATTGCATTGCATACGCTTTAGTTCTGCGTTTTGAGCCAGGGAAGAGTGCTTGCAAGGCATCGCCTCCACAAAATTTTACGCATTACCCTTTCTAAAACCGTCCGCCTTTCGATTTAAACTTTCATAAAAAGAAACCGTTCTCACGACCTCCAGTAGCTTTTTCTCCCCAAGTTAAAGTAAATAAGCCCGGCTTTATTCCGGCCTGGCCGGAATAAAGCCGGGCTTATTCCTCACTTGCTCTAACGCTTATCCCAAATCAGTTTGTGCGTATACTAACCCTGATATGCGCAGCCAATTAAATGCACTCGGCTCAACTTCCAGGAATATTTTAATTCCATCGGGTTCGGTTTCGGCGCCTTTAAACATATAGACTTCGAGCCCGTTCGCATTCACTAAATCGTACTTTGCAGTTGAAAGCGGTTTGCCTGCTGACACGGCAGGTTCCCAGAAATTTCCCCCTCATCCGCCCAAATTCATCATATCCACTGTAATCGAGTCGGCGCTTTTTTGGAGGATATAATCCATGGCATCATCGGTGAACTCAACCTTTAGCATTAATTCTTCCCTCCTTCTTTTTTACTTTCTTAGTAATATATGATATTCTACACTATATTTTAATTTTCCTCCCTCTAATACCACTTGTCTTTGTAATAGTTTTTTCGAAACGTATACGTTTCGAACCTGCTGAACAGATAAAAAAAGCCACCTAATGTTTAGGTGGTTACACAAAAAATACTGAAATAAGTATGGCACAATCATATTACCATATTTTAAGGGATTTTGCTATGCTTTATAGTATTTCTACATTAAAGCAATTCTTGAAGTTATTTGAATGCATGATAGGCATTCCCAATACCGAAATTTTTTATCTGATAACGTTTTTTAAAGAGAACTGGGGGTCTCTCATAAAGTGGCCCCCAGTTCAATAATACAATCTTAAGGCTTAAAAATATTTATGCGTCTTCTTAGATTTCACCCTTAGCTTCCAGGTAAGCCTTCAAGCCGCCCCATTTTTCCTGGAACAGCTCAGCCGGCATCAATTTCGGACCGCCTTCGGGGATGATCGGCTTGAATTCCATTTGATCCAAAATATGAGCCTGTAGATCGATGCCAGGCGCTATTTCTGACAGAAGCAGGCCCTGAGCAGTCCCTACGAATACGCATCTTTCTGTTACATACAGGATTTTGTGTCCGTCATGCACGGCTTGCTTCAAGCTGAAGGAGTTCTGTGGAATCTTTTTAACGAACTTCTTGAACTTGCCTTCTTTGTCTATAACCAGCTTGCCGTCCTCGATATGTGTTTTAATGCCGCCTGCAGTAAAGGTGCCTATAAATACCGCGAGCCTGGATGTAGCACAAATGTTCATAAATCCACCTACACCCTTTAATACGCCGCCCATTAAGCTTGTATTCAAGTCACCATTTTGGTCCACTTCGCCCAAACCGAAAGCGCCGAACTCCAATCCGCCGCCGTCGAAGAAGTTGAAGTGGTCGCCCTGGTCGGATAAGGATTCGACATTGTAGTGAGCGCCGAAGTTTATGCCTGCGGCGGGTACTCCGCCAACTGCGCCTGATTCTGAAATCAGAGTAAGGGCGCCGCTGATGCCCTCTTCAGCCAATATACTGCCAACCATCTGGGGCATACCCAGACCGAAGTTGGCTTTTGCACCAAGAGTTACTTCCATGGCAGTTCTTCTTAATGCGACTTTAACTCCATCGAACGGGATTACATCTGCGCCGGTTGATACGTCGACCCTGGCTTCCCCTGTGAATGCGGGATTATATTTTCCGCCTGTAGTGCTGAGGCGTCTTTCCGGCTGCGTCTCAACAACGATATAGTCTACATAGATTCCGGGAACTTTAACCATCTTGGGATGGATTGTGCCGGTTTCAACGACTTCTTCTACCTGGACAAAAACCTTGCCGCCGTTAGCCCTAACAGCCTGGGCAATTGTTAACATTTCAAGATTGTAGGGCTCTCTGTCGGTAGAGATGTTGCCGTTTTTGTCGGCCTTAGTTCCTCTCATCCAGCCGATGTTGAGGTCCATGCCTTTGAAAAACAGCATTTCTTCTCCCCTGAAATCAGGGATGTACTCAACAAATTGCTCTTTGCTGTCTTTAGCTAACTGGTTGATTGCTCCACCGTCCACACGGGGGTCGACATAGGTGTTAAGACCGCATTGGGACAAGGTTCCCTTCATGCCTCTGGCCTGGTCCTTGTAGACCTGTAAAAGCGTACCCAGGGGCAGGCACCAGCCTGCAATTTTATTATTCATGAGCTGTTCAGTTGTAAAATCGGAGCAGGCAGAGTGCGAGCAGACCCATCTTTCCATCAAACCGGTATGCGCCAGATGGTCTTCGCACCGGCAAAAACCATTCTCTTTAGTAGCCGCAAAGCCCCCGCCGCCTGCCGCGTGGGTATAGCCGATGCTTTTCGGATGACCGGTTTCTAAATATCTTTTTTCAACTTCCATTAAAATTTCTTCCGGCGTCCCGGAGCATCCAAATGTGGCAACTGCAATGTTGTCGCCATCATTGATTAAATACGCGGCTTCCTTAGCTGTGATAAACTTCGGTTTTGACATATATTACCTCCAATATTTCATTTACTAACGTATGCTATAGATACAACATTACACAGTAACTTTATAAAGTCTTTTCTAGAATACCCGGTCCTCAGTTGCCCAAGTCGGGAACCACCTGTAGTATTCCTTCGGATGCGCCACTTTCAGGCCATCGTAGGTAGCCTTGACAAGCTGGATGCCTTTTTTGTTCCGCAATACCATGACATAGCCCTTTTCTTCCAGGGCGACAATGGCTTTTTCCAGGGCGGCGTCATCAGCGGCAATATATTCTTTGATATCGCCCAGCGTCATATGCAAGCCCGGGTTGATCTTGTAGTCTTCAGCCAATACGGCCAGAAGATTATCTTCACTCACAGCCAGTTTCTTCTCAACAGGTCCCACTGCAGGCACAGGAACGCCCAGTTTTTCGTCGATGACACGGCGCGGCATCTGAATATCCTCCGCCATCAATTTAAGAGCAGACCTGAATATGGTCAGCCTGCAGGCTTCCACGGTACCACCTGCTACGTGCTCAGTCTTGGAAACCTCAAAAATATTCTGTACCGGGTAGAAGCGGTTCACACCGTCTCCTCCCATAATCTGAGTGGCTTCATTGGCCGACAGCAGGGTTTGTTCAGCGCCATAGGCCTTAACGGCACTGGCTTCAATGGTAACATCCTCTTCCATATCCCAAAGGTATGCCGTGTAGTATACTGCAATACGCGAGACCTTTAACCTGGTCACGATATTGGCAATTTTGTCCTGGTTAGCGGGAATATCGATGGTGGCTTTGCCGAACTGGACCCTCCGCTGTGAATAAGGAACGGCGTTGTTCAATAAGAGCCTCTGCCAGCCGATTGTGCCGGCGGAAATTACAGTTCTCTCAAAATTAAGTCCCGCCATCATTATCTTCCAGGCTTCACCCTCTTCACCGATCCTGTCTTTTTCCGAGACGATCACGTTATCAAAGTCGAGGGAGCCATTCTGCACGTTCTCAAACGCGAGGATCTCATTGAGCTTTTCGCAGCTGAAACCGGGTGTGCCCTTTTTAACCACGAAAGCAGTGAGGTGACGGCGCTTTTTGAAATCTTCCGGAGCATCGCTTGTTCTGGCATACACAAAATAACGATCAGCTACACCAGCCGCAACGATAAAGCGTTTTTTACCGTTCAGGACGTAATGATCTCCTTCTTTTTTGGCGGTTAAGGTTATTCCTGCAGCGTCAGTTCCGGCTGTCATTTCAGTGATAACAACAGCCCCAATTTCGCCGCTGGCGATAGCGGGCAGGAATCTCTTCTTCTGTTCTTCCGTACCGGCTTCAATAATCTGCCGCAAGCCGCCGTTCATATTGCCCACGACGATCCGGCCAATACCCGGCATTAATGTGTGCAATTCTTCAGCCAGGATGCAGGCGCCTGTCGCGCCCAGTCCCAAGCCGCCGTACTCTTTGGGGATAGCGGCGCCAATGTAGCCTCTTTTGCCTATCTCTTTATATATTTCAAAGGGAAATTCTCTGGTCCATCTGGTTCTCGCATCAATTGGCGCGATTTGTTTACAAAATGCTCTTACCTCTTGTTGAAAAGCTAATTGCTCTTCTGTCCACCAGGGAAATCCTTTCATTTTACTACCTCCTTTAATGTAAATACCGGATTTTGATAGTAATATACTGAATATTACTACACCTGATAATACTATATGCGAGAATCACCTCATTACAGAATTACCTGGGCTATTGTTAAAATAGCCCAGGTAATTAAACGTTCCTATATTCTTACCACTTACGCATTGGCAGTTCGTCCGGAACTTCCCAATCTTTGATTTCCTGCATCCACGGCGCCCTGTTGACAAATTCGTCATGAGCAAGGGGCACCGGCGGGTGGCTGATCCATTGCGGGTCGAATTCTTCCTTGACCTTCAAAAGCCAGGTGTGATAGTTCGGGCCATACATCGGTCCGGTCAGGAACAGCGGCTGGTGAGGTCCTAACAATGAAGTATAGTAGCGGTGTTTGATGTTCATCTTCGAGGTGTCTACATAGAACTGGTCCACACCTTTGATGTCTTCGCGATGGTCCCAGTAAATGAGGAACTCGGAGTAACCCTGGTGGCCCATTTCGAAGCCCTGGAACCAACCGGGATCGCCGAAGTCCGGCATGAGCGGCGGTGTGTATTTCCGCTTGAGTTCGGCATAGGTTTCACCATGCTGTGTGGCCTGGGTGAGAGATTCAATGATATAGTCAACTGATACGTAGGAACCGCACATGAGCCACATGCCTGCCGAGTCGGCGTTTTTAATCCAGGACTCGTCTGAAGGCTTGGTGCGAGTCTGAGTTCCGCCCAGTTCCGTCATAATGTCGTTTAAGACTCTTACCTGATAGTCGAAATCTTCTTGAGAGGTATAGCCTACCACCAGCACCCTGACGATGAAGAAGTTCCTGAGGCTTTCTTCATTTTCAACCAGCCAGAGTTTCCAGAATTCTTCTTTGTCCTCAGCCTTGGCGATAGCTCTCCAGAACTTGGGAACCTTCGTCAATGCGGCGGCGATTTCAGCATGGCCAATTTCATACATGGCCTCAACCTGTTCTTTCTTGGAAGGCATCAGGAAGTTAAACCATCTTACCCGCGGCGGCAGGGCCAGGGCAGTGTTGGGAGCAATACCGCTCGGCTCCAGCTTCTCAGGCTGGAAGGGCAGGGTCTTGATCGCCATCTTGCTGACAATACCAAGGCAGCCGCGCAGTCCGGTGAAACCTCTCAACAGACCTCTTAAGTCGGGGCCGGGACCCTCACCCCAGAACGGGTCGTCCATGACTGCCAGTGAACCCATCTTCACTACGTCGCCCTCGGGCAGAACCAGTTCGGTGCCGAGGATACGCCTGTGCGGCAGACCAATCCTGTGGCTCAGGGGGGACCAACCGTCACCGATGAGGTTACAAATGGCCGAGCACTGTGCGCCGCCGCCGCCGATAACGGAGTAGGCGCCTTTGTTCAGGGCTTCCTGCTGGCAGGCTGCCAGGGTTACGCCGCTGCCCACATCAAAGTAGAAGTGTTTCTCATCATATTCAAACTGGTTGGTCCGCTTCAGGTCGATAATCAGCTCGTTTTCCACGTGGCAGTGGGTACGGGGACCATAGAAACCTGTTGAGTACGGTACGTACGGTACATCATAGCGGGCGCAGATTTTCACGACCTTCGAGATTTCTTCTGTATTCTTGGGGAGACAAACAGCATGCGGCAGAACGGTCATAACACGCTCATAACCGGTACCGTTTTCATAGCCGGCCGGACCTGAACGGTATCCTTCCATAACAGCCGGATCTTCGGAAATATACCTATCTCCCACAACCGCTTTAATAGCGTTGTATGCTTGTCTATTGATGCTCATTGTTACACCTCCTTATATTTCAACTGAGGCAGCGATAAGCTCAGCTATATCCATAACTTTCACGCTGCCGCCGTCTTCTTTGGCAACCTGGGCAAAGTTGCTCTTGCACCACGGGCAAGCGGATACAAGAACCTCGGCTCCAACTGCTTTAACCTCTTCCAAGCGATGGTTGGCCGCAAATTTGGAGAATTCCGGATAAGCTTCTTTCGTGCCACGACCGCCGCCGCAGCAGAACGCATTCTCACGGATCCTGATCGCTTCAGTGAAGTCAGCGCCGGGGATAGCATTCAACAGGTTGCGGGTTTGCGCATAGAGGCCTTGTCTGCCACGCCTTCTCAGCATTCCGGGATAAATCATACCCATCCAGCCGCGTTCGCCCTTATAAGGTTTCCAGGGGTCGCACAGTCTGCTGACGCTGCATGCGTCATGGTAGGTGAAGCGCACGTCAACCGGTTTGGTCAACTTCAGCTTGCCTGCTGCCAGCGCTTTGTCGGCAAATTCAATCAGGTGCAGGACTTCAAAGCCAAGGTCTTCCGTGGCGATGTCGAGCATCTTCGGATAATCGACCTTCCACATACGATAGCATTCAGCGCAGCTGGTCACCAGGGTTTTAGCGCCTGTGGCCTTCACTGCAGCAACGTTGGCTTCGGCCATTTTCTTGGCTTCATCAAACATACCAATGGAGAAGGGAGTGTTGCCGCAGCACTTCTCGTCTTTCAAGAGCATGAAGGGAGTGCCGGTGGCGTTGAAGATCTTCGCCGTCGCCTGTGCGATAGCGGGATTGACATAGGCGGAAGAACACCCTACAAAGTAGAGGACATCGGCCTTGTCGGCAACTTTGATGTCTTTCGTTACCCACTTGGTTCTGCTTTCAGTGGCCCCGAAATAGTTATTCTTTTTGGCGATATTGTCGACGACCTTCTTGTGAGCCGGCAGAGGAGCGGCGCCGTCTTTGACAGCCTTGACCCTCAGGGCCTCAAGGGACAACTCGATTTCCAGGTCGAGGTTACGTTTGCAACCCACGTCACAGGCTCCGCACAGCGTACAGGCATAGAGGATTTCCAGGAGCTTGTCCGTCCATTGCAGTCTGCCTTCTTCAATGGCCAGGCCGATTCTCATTTTGCCCATGGCGCCGTAAGCGTCAAAGTCATTCCAGAGGTTGCTGGCGCATCTGACCGGGAAAGACATGCCGGGGTTGTAGGTATGCTCTACCCAGTAGCACCCTTTGCACTTAATGCAGTGCTCCATGTCATAGACAAAATTCTTCAGGTTGGTAATATCAAAAGTGAGTGGCGTTTTTGGCGTATCATAGCGGTCACCTAGTTTATCAACTACAGATGCTTCTTTTCCTAAATTATGAGGGCCCGCCAACTGATCATATTTTGCCATGTTTCTTCCTCCTTTCTCCTTAGAAACACAAGTTTCCGGGATTCATAATATTGTTGGGGTCGAATACTTTCTTAACACGCTTCAAGGTCATGGTGTAGCTGGCAGCTTTGTCGTATACCATGTCAGCGATCTCGCCGTAAGGCCTTGAGAAGAAAGCGCCGGCGTTCATGAGAGCAGCTGCGGCTTCACGGTTGATCTTGGCAACCATGGCTTTTTCCTGCTCGTCTTCCGGGTTGTAGAACAGGCTGAATTCAACCTGGGCGGCACGGTTGTGCTCGATCGGCTGGATGTATTTGCCGATATCGGCGATGGGATAACCGTTCTTGGCGGCGATTGCATCCATAATCGCAACTTGTTCTTTTGCCTTGCCAGGTCTGGTGATGTAGAAGATATCCTGGACGCCGCCTCTTAAGCGATCCTTCCAGTACTTGACATCTGCCGGCCACGGAGACCTAAGCATCGGCATAAGTTTTCTTCCCAGGCCGGGGAAGCCGGGCAGTTTATCAGAAAGCGGCATATCGGTGAATTCACCACGTAAAACTTCAGTGAGGAATTTTTCTTCGTAGGCGATTTTTTCTTCCGGCCTTCTCATAACGCCGCTGATGGTCAGGATGAGTGTCCACGGCGGGAGCTTGGCGGCGAGTTCGTCAAAATCCTCAGCCTTGTCGGCAATGATTGCGGCGAGGTCAACGTTGTTGAGGAGGAGGCATTCCTGGCCAATCCTTCTCGGAAGGATCCTGTGCAGGAAGTTGTTGGCATATTCCAGATCGGTAACCGGAGCAAAATAGATCTTGTCTATTTTGGTCTGGTGTTCAATCTTGGCGCTCATCCAGTTGACAATACCCATGGTGCCCTGGGAGCCCTGCATAAAACGGTAGAAGTCAAGGCCTGGGCCGGAGGGATTGGCGCCTCTTGATTTTGAATCGGGGAAACCGTTAACGGATGCAGAACCCATTCTAAAGATGGAACCGTCAGCCCAGGTAACTTCCATCGACTGGGTCGGCTCACCATAATCATAAACGATATTCGTCGGAACAGCCCTGTCCAAGGTGTCGGATAATACTGAACGGTCCGGGCGGGGCAGCAGCGGCATAATAGTCCGCATACCCTGTTCCTTCAAAGCAGCGCAGTACTGGCCCCACGTTACACCGGCTTCAAACCTGGCCAAGCGGTTGGCTTTGTCAATCTCGAGGATTTTATTCATCCTCTTCATATCGACAACAACGCCACCCTGTTTCGGTATGCTGGAACCGTACAAGTGTGTCCGGGAACTAACGGGCACTACAGGGATGTTATTTTCGTTGCAGTATGCAACGACCTTTCCTACTTCTTCCGAGCTACCAGGCCATACCACGGCGTCTGCCATGCCTGACGGAAGGAGACTCAAATCTTTAGCATACAGTTGAAGGTCTTCCACTGTGTCGCTGACGTTCTCCTTCCCAACAATCTTTGCTAACGCGTCCTTGATGCTCATTTTGTTCCTCCTTTCAGATAAAAAAACTTTAACCATGTATTCCCATAGACCAGTTTTTGAGAACATTCTACAAGAAGCCCTCTCACTGAATGGAAACCAAACTGGGTTTTAAATAACTGCCTATTAAATTTGCTGCATAAACTTTCAGTTGGCTAGATTTCTTCCATTCCCCCTTTCACCATTGCGTCACGCTAGCCTCCTTTTCTTCAAATACACTTACGTTTCGCAAATTAGCAACAATTTCACAGGCTATATTATTGGCTGTAATATAATACTAAGTTTTAATATTGATTATAGTAATACATGAAAAAAATAACAGCTTTCAAATAATCCTTTTTCTATATTCAATTATCAAAAAAAATATTGCGCTGTAGTATAATATATAGTAGTATTAGATATATTAGTTTAACTGCCCGCTTTGTACATTTGAGAACTATTACAACTAAATTATATCTAGAGTTGTTCGCCCAATCTATTGACTCTTTTGACAAACCTTAAGCAGAAACAGAAATTATTTTTGTTAACACTATACAAAACAGTCCGGCTGCCGGATATAACGGCAGCCGGACTGTATATTCCGTTGGATAAACCTGTCTGACCAGGGTCTTAACGGCTATCCGAAGTAATTTATTTGTATTATTATCATACAAATATGGTTTCACATTCCCCGCGATTCGATAAGCTTTTCATCTCCGGATTATGTCAAGCATCCCATATTTACACCGAAACTGGCCTCCTGCAATGGAACCATCTACTTCCTCAACTGCCACCTCCGGAGAAACAAGCCTGGTTGAAGTTGGGACAACTGCAAAACTAGCCCCGGTCCAGATTATCATCATCGGCTCTGCAGGGATCTCACCAATAATAAGTCGGCCCTTGGAGATAGAGAGTTGAGATGGTTCCACATTCAGTATTCTCTGGTTCGCCTCGGAAAAATAATCATAGATTACTTCAATGGTAATTCCCAGCAAATCCAAAAGGTCATTGGAGAACCTGGTAAGCATTGGTGGATTCGCTTTTACCGACAAATATTCATCGGCCGGAAATAGCGGATGAGAAGCAAATTCCTCAGTTGTATCCTCAGGGTCTGTTGGACCAACCGTAACATTTCTATTGGCCAGTGAAATCCTGTCGACACCAGCCTTAATCAGCGGTTCGGTTTTTATCGGAATGCCGTGCGGCACCACATAAGTATAATCATCAAGCCTCAAGACGTCAAAAGGTATATCTATTTCACGGTCATAGGACAATTTTAAGCACCTTCTCTCATAAAAATTGGGGAACTACCTGATACACACTCTTCTAACCGCCTCGGCCATACCCTCCAGGTTTTTAACATCAAACAGTCCTGTAGCTGATCCGATAAAGGGACGGACATAGGTATCAAAATAAGACATATCCTCCTCTTCGTCTACAACTACGCGGAAGATATAGAAGGCTTTTGTCTTCCGGTAAAGTTTTCTTACTTCCAGAGAAGATTTCTCGGGTTCTGAAGTAAACAGGTCTGATAGCATGAGCACAACCGTTTGAGGTGAGAACTTGTCATGGTGATCTTCCTGCAATGTTTTTAGAGCATAGTAAATACTCGTTGTGCCGCCCCAATTTTCCCTTAACTGCATGACACTGACAGTGTCCTGCCAGGTCTTCCCGAGATCTTTCGTTACATGTTCAAGATCCTGGGCAAAGATAAAGATTTCCTTTTTCGACAACTCAAGGCCGACCGCCTGAATTAGTTGGATCAGCATCTTGATCCATACCTGCATCGAACCGGAAGTGTCCAGGATGATTACGAGCCGGGGTTTTTTAATAACCCTGGTTTTATACTTAAGATCAATCATTACTCCACCCGTTTGGATGGAACGTCGCAACGACCTCCTGTAGTCAATCTGCACATTCACTTTGCTGCGCCTGCGGTTACGGGACAGCGTAGAAACCAGCCGTTGCGCAATTTTACGCATCTGGATTCTGGCATCTTGCACGTCATCTTCAGTTATCTCGTCTTCCTGAACTGTCAAATACCCACTGCTGACTCGTTCAGTATTAACGACCAGCCCCTCTCCTGATAAGGGTTTGGTACCCTTGCGGCCCTGATATACGGCAGGCTCGTCGGTAGGTATTGCTAAAACACCGCCGGGGCCGGACTTCAGCCTCTGGGTATCAGTGGGTAGTTTTTTAACAGGCAACCTGAAAAGTGCTGCAAGCCATTCCCAGTAGTTCTGGCATTGCTCTCTGATAATTTCAAGAGTTAGAGGTTTTTGCACACCCATTTCCCGCCACCTTTCTTCCTAAACGACTCTTGATCCTCCCTGGTCTTTAAAAAGAGCGAGTTCAATGTATTCAGGAACGTAGGTTCTAAGGCGGGCAACTTGATATTTACTGCAGACTGGGCCAGGTCCAGGCTTTCCGATATGGACGGGGGCTTTAAGAGCTGCAACTCTACCCGCAACAAGTGCATGGTACGGGCAATCTGCAGAGCTAAAGCAGGGCGGAGACCATCAACCTTGCGCATCAGGATGGTAGCCTCCCGGTTCATCGTCGGAAAGTCAATATATAAATAGACACACCTTCTGCGCAGCGCGTCACCTAAGTCTCTCACAGCGTTTGAAGTTAATATTACCGGGGGATGAGACGCAGCCTTTACGGTACCAAATTCCGGTATGGATACTTGAAAGTCCGAAAGGATCTCCATAAGGAAAGCCTCAAACTCCGGATCCACTTTGTCAATTTCATCAATAAGCAAAACAGGGGTTTTCTCAGCCTGAATGGCGGACAGCAGAGGTCTTGGGAGTAAATAATCCGCCCCAAAGACATCGTTTTTGCCGCCTCTTTGGATATCAAGGATTTGTTTTTGGTAGTTCCATTCATACAGCGCTTTTCCCTCATCCAGGCCTTCATAGCACTGCAGGCGAATCAACTCCGCATCCAGGAGTGTCGCCAAAACTTTCGCTACCTCTGTTTTGCCGCTGCCAGGCGGTCCTTCAACCAAAAGAGGCTTGCCCAACCCAAGCGCCATATAAACAGTGAATGCCTCTTCATCCGAGCAGATATAGGAACATTCCTTTAACATTCTTTCTTTTAGCGACTGGGGCGTCATTTGACTGATCAAATGCTGCAGCCCCTCCGTTTGGCCGGTCTTGCCCACAGTATCGACCGCTGACTTAGCCAATCTGATATTCAATTTTTATCAACTCCTTTGTCAATATTATAGGTGAATTAAGACGCTCCCCAGTGAAATATCAGGGCAATGCTGTAAGTAACAAGGATGGAGACAAACAGGCAGATGACCGAGACGCCAAATCGTTGCCATTGACTTGTGATGCTGCGGCTTAAGATATGCCCTGCAACCGGGAACGACATCCCCAATAGCGCAGCAAGAATAATGGCTTTCAACATACCACTCACCCCTTTCAGGACGCCAATAGTTTTTTGCACTCTTCAGTGAGGAGAGGCACCACCTCAAACAAATCGCCAACGATGCCGTAGTCCGCTACCTTAAAGATGTCCGCCTCGGGATCCTTGTTAATGGCCACGATGCATT